>NZ_JADBDT010000001.1:4842500-4919217 GCF_014873485.1 Sphingopyxis sp. OAS728
ATCGCCTTCACCGTCGCGTCATAGGGCGACAGATGCTCCTCGTTCATGATGCGCTCGACATTCTCGATCACGACGATCGCGTCGTCGACGAGGATGCCGATCGCCAGCACCATGCCGAACAAGGTCAGCACGTTGATCGAGAAACCGGCCATCCAGAGGCCGAGGCACGCACCGGCGAGCGCGATGGGGACGACCACCGTCGGGATCACCGTCGCGCGCCAGTTCTGGAGGAACAGGAACATGACGAGGAAGACGAGCACCATCGCCTCGCCAAGCGTGATGACCACTTCCTCGATCGACAGGCTGATGAACGGCGTCGTATCGTACGGGATCGACCAGGTGATGTCGGGCGGGAAGCCTTTCGACAGTTCGGCCATCTGGTCGCGGATGCCCTGTGCCGTCGACAGCGCGTTGGCACCGGGGGTCAGCTGGACCGCAAGGCCCGCCATCGGCTTGCCATTGAGCTCGGACGAAAAGAGATAGCTTGCCGCGCCCAGCTCGACGCGCCCGACGTCGCCCAGCGTGACCGCCGACCCGTCGGGGTTGGCGCGCAGGATGATGCTCTCGAACTGCTCGGGCTTGGTAAAGCGGCCCTGCGTCGTGATGACGGCGTTGAGCTGCGCACCCTTGGCGATCGGCTGGTCGCCGAGCTGGCCGCCGGGGGTCTGGCTATTCTGTTCCTGCACCGCGCCCAGCGCTTCCGCCGCCGACAGATTATAGGAGGCGAGTTTTTGCGGATCGAGCCAGATACGCATCGCATATTCGGGCGCAAAGGCCTGGACATTGCCGACCCCGCCGACGCGGCGCAGCTCGTCGAGCACGCGCGTGTTCGCGAAATTATTGACCTCCATCGGGTCGGTGTCACCGCTTTTCGAGGTGATCGCGACAATCAGCAGGAAGCCTGAGTTCGCCTCGGTCACCGAAATGCCTTGGCGGCGCACTTCCTCGGGCAGGCGCTGTTCGACGCGGCGCAGGCGGTTTTGCACTTCCAGCTGCGCATTGTCGATGTCGGTCCCGGCCTCGAAGGTCAGGGTGATCGACGCGGTGCCGTTCGATTCGCTGGTCGAGGCCATGTAGAGGAAGCCCTCGACCCCGTTGAGCTCCTGCTCGATGACCTGCGTGACATTCTGCTCGAGCGTGCTCGCGTCGGCGCCCGGATAGGTGACGCCGATGGTCAACGACGGCGGCGCGACCGACGGATATTGCTCCACGGGAAGGCCGCGCAGCGCGATGATCCCGGCGAGCAGGATGCCGATGGCGATGACCCACGAAAAAATGGGCCGGTCGATGAAAAAGCGGGGGCTCATGTCAGATCAACGCTTCGCCGGGGGAGTCGAGGCCGTGCCCTTGGGCGCCGCAACACGGACCGGCTGGCCCGGCTGCACCTTTTGCAGTCCGTCGACAATCACCCGGTCGCCGGGTTTCAGCCCGTCGAGGACCGCCCATTGGCCGGCGACCATCGTGCCGAGCTTCACCGGGCGCGGGGTCGCGACATTCTTGGCATCGAGCACCATGACGCTTGCGTTGTCGGCCGCCAGCTTGACCGCACGCTGCGGGATCAGGACGCCGTCCGACCGGTTGCCCGCAAAGATGCGTGCGCGGACGAACTGGCCGGGGAGCAGCGCCGAGTTCGGGTTCGGGAATTCGGCACGCAGCGCCGCGGTGCCCGTCGCTTCGTCGATCGACAGGTCGAGGAAGTCGAGGTGGCCGACGACGGGAAAGGCGGTGCCGTCCTCGAGGATCAACTGCACTTCGACACGGTCGAACTGGGGCACGCTCACCTTGCCCGACCCCATTTCGCGGCGGTTCGCGAGCAGGTCCGAACTCGACTGGCCGAAATTGACATAGACGCGGTCGATCTGTTCGATCGTCGTCAGCAGCGTGCCTTGCCCCGCGCTGACCAGCGCGCCCTCGGTGACTTCGGCGCGGCGTGCGCGGCCCGAGATCGGGGCTGTAACCGAGGCATAGCCCAGGTTCAGGCGTGCCGATTCCAGATTGGCTTGCGCTGCCTGCACATCGGCCTCGGCGGTGCGCTGCGCGGCGACCGCGGCGTCATATTCCTGCTTGCCGATCGCCTGGTCGGCGAGCAGCGGCTGATAGCGTCCGACGACCTGCCGCGCATTGGCGGCGGTTGCCTGTGCACGCGCCAGCTGCGCGCGCGCCGCATTGGCGGTCGCGGTCAGCTCGCGCGGATCGATGCGGAACAGCGGGGTCCCGGCGCGAACATAGCTGCCTTCGTTGAACAGGCGGCGCTCGACGATGCCGTTGACGCGCGCACGGACTTCGGAGGTGCGAAACGCCTGCACGCGGCCAGGCAATTCGATCACATTCGGTACTGCCTGCGTGCGGATCGTGACGATATTGACCTCGGGCGGCGGCGGAGCGGGGGGCGCTTCCGACGAGCATGAAGCCAGCACCAGAGCCAGCGCAGCGCCGGCGGCGCAGCCAAGAGGACGAAAGCGACTCATATGGACCCCTGAAAAATCGCAGTTGTGCGGGAGTTGGTTATACGCAAAAGCTTGCGCTCAGGCGCCGTGTAATTTAAATTACAGAAAAGGGCAAGGGGAAGAGGAATGCAAAAATGACGACGCCGGAATCGGATTTATGTCAGATAGATAGGCTGTCGCCGCGCGAGCGGCGGCAAAGCGCCATTCTCGACGCGGCCGAGTCGCTGTTTCTCGAACAGGGATATGAACGCACCAGCCTCGCCGAAATCGTCAAGCGCTCGGGCGGCTCGCTCGCGACGCTCTATGAGATGTTTGGGAACAAGCAGGGGCTGCTTCGCGCGATCGCAACCCGCTGGTGCGACGAAGCGATGCTGCGCTCGCTTGACGACGACGCGATGCAGGGGGTGTCGAGCGTCGAAATCCTGAAGCGCTATGCGCATCGCCAGAGCGAATTGATGGAATCGCCGCACGCGGTTGGCTTGATGCGCATGTTGATATCCGAAAGTTTGCGCGACCACGAGTTCGCTTTGCAGATTTACCGCGACCTTCACGTGCCTGCGCTTAAGGAGCTGATCGAATTGTTCGCCGAATGGGCGGCCACAGGCAGGGCAGAGATTGATCGCCCGGACGCCGCCGCGCGCCTGTTTTTCGACATTGTCGTCGGCGATTCGATGCTGAACATGCTGATGGGGATTGAGGTCGAATGGCTCGACCCCGAACAGATCGACTGGAGGCTCCAGCCTTTCCTGTCCCACTTCAAAATCCGGTAGGCGCGGAGCCGTCGATCTGGTTCGTGGTTGTTGACATGGTTGTCAATAGCTGAAAGCTTGCCGCTTCCTGTCTCGGGAGCGTCGCATCTTGGCCACTGCTGTCCTGCCATCGGCTGCCCTAGCCGACGAACCGCCCGCGCTGCGCCCGCGCACGGTCGCTGCCTATGCCGCGACGGCCGGGCCGACCGCGATGCTCGCGCTGCCGTTCAGCGTCTATCTGCCGCCCTATATCGCCGAAGGCGGGGCGATTTCGGTGGCGCTCGTCGGGCTCCTCTTTTCGCTGACGACGATATGGGACGGGATTGTCGATCCGTTGATCGGCACGATGATCGATCGCTTCCGCCCCGGAATGGGGGCGCATCGCCGGTGGATGCTGACCGCGCTGGTGCCGCTGTCGCTGCTGCTGTTGCTGATCGTGACGGTCGGCAATGCGCTGCCCTTCGCTGCGCTCTTTCTCGTCATGATATTCTTCTATTCGAGCTTCAGCCTCTATGAGGTCGCGCAACTGTCGTGGGGCGCGGCGCTGGTGCGCAGCCCCGCCGACAGCGCCTTGCTTTATGGCGCCCGCGACTGGTTCACGAAAATCGCATTGATCGTCGCCTTTGCCGCGCCCGCGGCGGCGCAACTGCTGATGCCGGGCGTCGACCTGCAGGGGCGGATCATCGCCTATGCCGGCATCTTCCTCGTGCTCGCGCCTGTCGCGCTCTTCGCGATCGGTCGCGTGCCGCGCCGCGCCGTCGTCGCCGAACCGGGGATCGGGTGGCGGCACGAAATTCGCGCCTCGCTGTCCTTTCCGCCGTTGATGCTCTTGCTCGGTGTCCAGTTCCTCAACAGTTTCGCCTTTGGCTCGCTCACCTCGCTCTTCATCTTCTTTGCGGCGTCGGTGCTCGATCTCGACCAGCAAAGCGCGCTGCTGCTGTTCGCGAGCTTCATCGGCGGTGCATTGGCATCGCCGCTGTGGACCATGCTGGCGCGCCGTTTCGGTAAACCGCCGATGATGATCTTAATGGGGTTGTTGATCTCGTCGCTGTTGCTCGCGACGCTGGCACAGGAGCCGGAGGGGTTTACGCAGGCCGCTTTTTTCTCGCTGATGCTGGGCACGGGTTTTGTCGGGCTGCTCTTCACTTATTCGATGCTCGCCGACCTGATCCCGCGCGATGCCGAACGGTGCGGGCGTAATCGCTCGGCCTTTCTCTTCGCGCTGCTCAACCTGATGGCGAAGTTCGGCGTCGCGGCCGCGATCGCGGTCAGCTATGCGCTACTCGACATCGTCGGTTTCGATCCGCAAAATGGCGCGGCCGCCGCACGCGAACTGCATCTGCTGTTCGTGCTGCAGCCCACGGCCAGCTGGATGCTGATGATCGGGCTGCTCGCGCTGATGCACCGGTACATGCCGCGGACGCCGGCATCGCCCGCCGCCAGCCTTTGACTTGCAATCGCCGCGGTGCCCAAGTAAAGGCCGCTTTCATTCGGACAGATGCGCCGTTTTCTTTCCGCCTTTCGCCGACACGGTCGGGGAGGGTGGGCGGACTATTGCCCAAAGCGCGCTTGACGCGTGGGGGGCGGCAACCCATCTGGCCCGGATCATTGACGTTGCAAGGACAGGACGATCGACATGGCCAAGACCAGCCCGGCTGAGTTCATCAATCAGGTGCGTACCGAAGCCCGCAAGATCGTTTGGCCTACCAGCCGCGAAACGGTGCAGACGACGATCATGGTGCTGATCATGATGACGATCCTTTCGCTGTTCTTCTTTGGCGTCGACACGGTTTTCAACGCGATCGTCAGCTGGCTGACGTCGCTCGCGCGCTAACGCCCGCGGTTACAGGGACAGGATACGGATACACATGGCGCGCTGGTACATCATTCACGCCTATTCGGGTTTCGAGAACAAGGTTCGCGATTCGGTGCTTTCCGAAGCCGAACGCATGGGCCTGACCGATTTCGTCGAAGCGGTCGAAGTGCCGGTCGAAACCGTCACCGAGGTGAAGCGCGGCAAGAAGGTCCAGGCTGAACGCAAATTCTTCCCGGGCTACGTCCTCGCCAAGCTGACGATGACCGACGATGTCTATCACCTCGTGAAGAATACGCCGAAGGTCACGGGCTTCCTCGGTTCGATGGGCAAGCCGCAGGCGATCAGCGAAGCCGAAGCTGCGCGCATCCTGAATAGCAAGGAAGAGGCTGCGGCGCGTCCGAAGCTGGAAATCCGCGTCGATTACGAAATCGGCGATCAGGTCAAGGTGCTCGACGGTCCCTTCGCCAGCTTCAACGGGCTGGTCGAGGAACTCGATTTCGAAAAGGCGCGCGTCAAGGTGTCGGTGTCGATCTTCGGTCGCGCCACCCCGGTCGAGCTCGACTTCGAACAGGTCGAACGCTTCAAATAACATCGCGCCGCGCCTTGGCGGGCGCGGCCCAGCCAACGGATCGAACCTATGAGCCTCACTCCCGAAGAGATGCAGGCTCGTCTCGATCGCGTGCGCGAAATTCAGGCGAGCTTTTCGCCCGAAAAAGTCGTTCGCGGCGTGACCCGGCTGTTCGATCTTGCCCCGGCCGACGAACCCGACGAGTTCACCTTTCCGGCGTTCGACAAGCCGACGCGCCAGCGTATCTTTGGCGGGCAGGTGATCGCGCAGGCGCTGATGGCGGCCGCGCGCACCGTCGATCCCGGCAAGACGGCGCATTCGCTCCACGCCTATTTCCTGCGCGGCGGCGACGAGGCGAAGCCGCTCCATTTCCGCGTTCACCGCGACTTCGACGGGCGTAGCTTTGCGAACCGCCGCGTCGTCGTGCGTCAGGACGGCAAGGTGATCTTCAACCTGACCGCCTCGTTCCACGCGCCCGAGCCCGGCGCGGCGCATCAGGCGCCGATGCCCGACGTCCTGCCGCCCGAGGAATGCGCCGAGCTCGTCGAAAATCTGGCGGCCGACCCGAATGTCAGCGACGCGCAGCTCGAACGGATGGCACGGCTGCGGCCGTTCGAGACGCGCAATTTTCGTCCGTCGTCGACCGAGCGGGGCACGACACATTATCAATGGTATCGCCTCGCGGCGCCGATCGGCGACGATCCGCTGCTGCACCGCGCTTTCCTGGCCTATGTGTCGGACATGGGGCTCTTGTCCTCGTCGCTGCTGCCGCACGGCTTTACCTGGTCGACGCCGGGGCTTTTCTCGACCAGCCTCGACCATGCGATGTGGTTCCACGACGACATTCGCGTCGACGACTGGTTCGTCTATGTGATGGACAGCGACTGGACGGGCGGCAGCCGCGGGATCAACCGCGGGCTGATCTATCGCCGCGACGGGACGCTCATCGCTTCGGCGATGCAGGAAGGCTTGCTGCGCATCACGCCGCCGACGCCCGACGCATAAGGCTTGTTTTTGGCGGCGTTTGCGCTTATGCGCGCCGCTTCGCGTCAGATAAGGGCGTGATTCCGCGCGGGAGGAAGGGGTGATGCCCTTCTGTTCGACCGCTAATTTTGAGCCCCGGATCCGTCCGGGGCGACAGAAAGACAGGAGGCCATCATGGCTAAGAAGATTAGCGGCTACATCAAGCTGCAGGTGCCCGCCGGCACCGCCAACCCGTCGCCGCCGCTTGGGCCGGCACTGGGTCAGCGCGGCGTCAACATCATGGAATTCTGCAAGGCGTTCAACGCTGCGACCGACGGTCTGGAAAAGGGCACCCCGACCCCGACCATCATCACCGTGTTCGCCGACAAGAGCTTTTCGTTCGTCACGAAGACGCCGCCGGCAACCTATCTGATCAAGAAGGCCGCGAACCTCAAGTCGGGTTCGAAGGAGCCGGGCAAGATCAGCGGTGGCAAGATCGCCCGCTCGAAGCTGACCGAAATCGCCGAGATCAAGATGAAGGATCTCAACGCGAACGATCTGGAACAGGCAACGAAGATCATCGAGGGCAGCGCGCGCTCGATGGGCCTCGAAGTGACGGAGGGCTGACCCCATGGCAAAGCTGACCAAGAAGCAGAAGGCCCTCGAGGGCAAGGTTGACAGCCTGAAGCTGCACACCGTCGACGAAGCGCTGAAGACCGTTCGCGACCTGGCCTCGGCCAAGTTCGACGAAACGCTCGAAGTCGCGATCAACCTCGGCGTCGACCCGCGTCACGCCGACCAGATGGTCCGCGGCGTCGTGACGCTGCCCGCCGGTACCGGCAAGGACGTCAAGGTTGCCGTGTTCGCGCGCGGCGACAACGCCGACAAGGCGCTGGCCGCCGGCGCCGACAAGGTCGGTGCCGAAGACCTGATGGAAGACATGCTCGCGGGCAACCTCGACTATGGCCGCGTCATCGCGACGCCGGACATGATGGGCATCGTCGGCCGCCTCGGTAAGACGCTGGGTCCGAAGGGCCTGATGCCGAACCCGAAGCTGGGCACCGTGACCCCGAACGTCGCCGAAGCCGTGAAGGCCGCCAAGGGCGGTCAGATCGAATTCCGCGTCGAAAAGGTGGGCATCATCCACGCCGGCCTCGGCAAGTTGTCGTTCGGCGAGGAAAAGCTCCGCCAGAACTTCGATGCCTTCGTCGACGCGATTGTCAAGGCGAAGCCGGCCGGCGCGAAGGGCAAATATGTCCGCAAGATCGCCCTGTCGTCGTCGATGGGCCCGGGCGTGAAGGTCGATACGGCCGACGTGACCGGCGCCTGATTGGCACCGCAATGAATTAGGGAAGGGCCGGGGGAAACTCCGGCCCTTTTCTTATGCGCGGCTCGCCGGGGCGAACTCGATCAGATCCCATTTGTTGCCATAAAGGTCGAGAAACACCGCAACGGTGCCATAGTCGGCCTCCAGCGGCTCGCGCTCGATCCGCACGCCCTTGCCCTGCAGGCGCTGATAGTCACGCCAGAAATCGTCGGTCTGCAGGAACAGGAAGACGCGCCCGCCCGACTGGTTTCCGATGAAAGCCGCCTGTTCGTCGTTCGCAGCGCGCGCGAGTAGGATCGTTGCGCCGCATTCGGGGTTGCCCGGCGGTGCGACGAGCACCCAGCGCTTGTCCTGCTCCGGTTGATAATCGTCGGCGACCAGCGTGAAGCCCAGAGTTCCGACATAAAAGTCGATCGCCTCGTCATAATCGCGCACGACGAGCGCGATATGCGCGAGCGACTGGCGGGTCATTCGCGGAGGCCGCGCATCGCCGCGCCCGCCGCGAACGGGCCGATCACCGTCAGCAGCAGGCTCGTCGCCGCCAACAGCTTGATCGCGCCGCGTCCCGACGGATCGAGCATCCCCGCGCCGAAGATCAGCATCGGCACCGCGAGCGGCAGGACGAGTAGCCCGCCGATCGCACTGCCGCCCTTGTGGTTCGCGGTCAGCGATGCGCTCAGCACCGCGAGCGAGGCGAGCGCCGGGATGGCGATGGCGATGCCTGTCGCGAGCAGTTCGACGCGCCCCGCATCCTGCGCCAGCAGCGCCGACGCCGGAAACAGCGCGATCATCAGCGGCAGCCCGAAACCGATGGCATGCGCGGCGATCTTGACCGCCGCGATAACCTCGTCGGCGAAACCCCGCACCGCGAGCTGGTCGAGCACCCCCGCATCCCTGTCGGGCTTCACCAGCCGGTCGATCGGCAGCAGCGCCGCGAGCAATGCTGCGACCCACACCATCCCGCCGCCCGCCCGGCGCAGCAGTGGCGCGTCGGGCCCGACCGCAAAGGGAAAGGCGGTCGCGACGAGCAGGAAGAAGAGCACCGGCAGCCACAGCGCGCCGCTGCCCCATGCGCGGCGCAGGTCGCGCCAGAAGAGGGCGATCAGCGCCGTCATGCGAGCGCGCCCATGTCGAGCTCGGCGAGATCGGGGATGCCGAGCGCGAAATGTGACGCGAGCAACACCGCCCCGCCATTCGACCGATGCTTCGCAATCGCCGTCACCAGCCGCGCCAGCGCCGCATCGTCCATGCCGTTCGCGGGCTCGTCGAGCAGCCAGATCGGCGCGCCGCTCGCGATCACGCGCACCATCGCGGCGCGCTTGCGCTGGCCGGTCGACAGCATCGTCACCGGCACCTCGGCGAGCGGCGCGAGCGCCATCTCGTCCATCGCGCGGTCGACCGTATGGCCGTCGACCGTATCGACGCGCGCCCAGAAATCGAGCGCGCGGCGCAGCGGCTGCTCGGCGTCGAGCGCCGCCGCCTCGTCGATCAACGCAACACGCTCGCGGCGTTCGATCGTGCCGGCGGCGGGGCGCAGCAGTCCTGCGGCCAAGCGGATCAGGCTCGACTTGCCGGCACCATTGGGACCGCGCAGCCACAGCGCCTCACCGCGCTTCAGCTCCAGCGACAAATTCTCGAAGAGCAGCCGGTCGCCGCGAATGCACGCCACCCGGTCGAGCAGCAGCAACGCCGTCACGCCATATCCTCAAGCGCGTGCATATCGTCGTCCGAAAAACCGAAATGATGCCCGATCTCATGGATCAGCACATGCCGCACCAGCGTGTCGAGCCGCTCGCCGGTCTCGATCCATTCGACGAGGATCGGGATGCGATAGAGGGTAACGCGGTCGGGCATGCCGCCGCTCTGGTCGATGCTGCGCTCGGTCAGCGGACGGCCTTCATAGAGACCCGTGAGTTCGTAGGGATGCTCGATATCGAGCGACGCCAGCATCTCGTCGTCGGCGAATTCCTCGATCGAAATGACGACACCCTCGATATGCGGCGCAAAGACCGCAGGCATGGTTTCGAGCGCGGCCTCGGCCATCGCAAAGAGTGCATCGGCGTCGGGCGCGCCTCCGGTCCAGCCGGCGGGCAATCGGGCGAGGGCAGACTTGTCGGTCATGTCACCCTTCCTTATGGCGGGCGCACGACATTGGCTAGCGGGAGATAAATCATGGTCCAGAAACTAGACGAAGACGCCCGCAGCGCGCTGCTCGCCCGTTTCCCCGAATGGACGCATGAACCGAAACGCGACGCGATCACCCGGCAGTTCAAGTTCGCCGATTTCGCGCAGGCCTTCGGCTTCATGGCGAGTGTCGCGATCATCGCCGAAAAGATGGACCATCATCCCGAATGGTCGAACGTCTATAATCGCGTCGACATCTTGCTGACGACGCACGACGCCGACGGATTGTCGGAACGCGACGCGAAGCTGGCCGAGGCGATCGAAGCGCTTCTCTGACGAGGTTGTTGTTATCTTGCGCTGACGCGTCACTCCCTTACAAGCGGCGCCAAGCACAGCATAATGCCCCAGGGGAGCCCAGCCGCATGACCGATAGCCTGTTCCGCCGCAAACCGATCGTTCCGGAACGACGCGAGGGTGAGCAGGCGCTCGCGCGAACGCTAGGCTGGCCGCACCTGATCGCGCTCGGCGTGGGGGCGATCGTGGGTACGGGCATCCTTACGTTGATCGGCGTCGGCGCCGACAAAGCGGGTCCCGCGGTAATCCTGTCCTTTGCTATCGCCGGGCTGATCTGCGCCTGCGCGGCGCTCGCCTATGCCGAAATGGCGACGATGATCCCGGCTTCGGGCAGTGCCTATACTTATTCCTATGTCGTGATCGGCGAACTGCTCGCGTGGATTGTCGGATGGAGCCTCATCCTCGAATATTCGCTGGTGGTGAGCGCGGTAGCGGTCGGCTGGTCGGGCTATGCGGCGCCATTGCTGGAGGCTTGGGCGGGCGTCCCGATGGCGCTGATGCAGGGGCCGGAGCTCGGCGGCATCGTCAACATGCCGGCAATTGCGATCATCGCGGTCGTCGCCGGGCTGCTGCTCGTCGGCACGCGCGAGAGTGCGACGCTCAACGCGATCCTCGTGCTCGTGAAAATCGTCGCGTTGGTCGTGTTCGTCGCGGTCGCGCTGCCCGCGTTCAACGCCGCCAATCTCGAGCCGTTCAGCCCCTATGGCTTTGCGAAGCATCTCGGTCCCGATGGGGTCGAGCGCGGTGTGATGGCTGCCGCGGCGATCATCTTTTTCGCCTTTTATGGGTTCGACGCGATCGCCACCGCGGCCGAGGAAGCCAAGAATCCTGACCGCGACCTCAAGATCGGCATCGTCGGATCGATGTTCGCCTGCGTCGTCATCTATATCGGCGTCGCCGTTGCCGCGGTGGGCGCCATTGCCTACACGCGCTTCGCCAACAGCCCCGAGCCGCTGGCGCTGATCCTGCGCGAACTCGGGAGCCCGCTCGCGGCGCAATATCTTGCCGTCTCGGCGATCATCGCGCTGCCGACCGTGATCCTTGCCTTCTTTTATGGCCAAAGCCGCATCTTCTTCACCATGGCGCGCGACGGGCTGTTGCCTGCCGGCCTTGCCAAGCTGTCGTCGCGCGGGACGCCGGTGCGGATCACGATCTTTACCGCAATCGTCGTCGCGGTGCTCGCGGGCTTCATTCCCCTGGGCGAACTGGCGGCACTTGCGAACGCTGGAACGCTTGCGGCGTTCACCGCAGTGTCGATCTGCATGCTCATCATGCGCCGACGCGCGCCCGATGCGCCGCGCACTTTCCGTACGCCGCTGCCATGGGTGGTCGGCGGCATCGCGGTGCTTGGATGCATCTATCTGTTCTTCAGCCTGCCGGCGCAGACCCAGCTGTGGTTCCTCGTCTGGAATGTCGCAGGCCTCGGCGCCTATTTCCTTTACGCCCGGCGCAATGCGGTCATCGCCTGATTGGTGGTAAAGGCGATTGCATCGAGCCGCTTGGCGGTGCAGTGATTTGGCAGGGCGAACAGGAAGTTACGGGGGAAACAGGGTGATGAATATCTGGCGTGGCGCGGCTTGTGTCGCCGTCGTCCTTGTGCCTGCGCAGATCGCCTGGGCGGGCGAGCAGCCGCTTTATGAGCCCGCGCCTGGGTGGGTCACCGTCGCCAAGCTTCCCGACACCGCGGCGGGCAGCGCGGTCGCCGGGCCGGTCCTCTACGACGTCCAGCAGCGGGTCGATGGTGCGACAGTGTGGAACTATGTCGACACGGCGCTCAAGCTCGATACGCCCGAAGCGCTGTCGCAAAGCAGCAATCTGACGCTTGCCTGGGCGCCCGACAAGGGCGATCTGATCATCCACCAGGTTGCGATTATCAGGAATGGCGAAGAAATCGATGCGCTTGCGGGCGGACAGAAATTCACCGTCCTGCGCCGCGAGCAGGCGCTTGAACAACGCGAATTGACCGGCATTTTGTCGGCGACGCTTGCGGTCGAAGGCTTGCGCGTCGGCGATGTGCTGCGCGTCCGCATGTCGACGACGGTCAAAGATGCGGCGCTGGGCGGTCGCGCTCAGCTTGCGCTGCCGCTGATCGCCGAACCGGCGCCGATCAAGGCCGCCTCGTATAAATTGTCCTGGCGAACCGGCGACGCCACCCAGTGGAAGGTGCTGAGCGGCAATGTCGACGCAAAGCCGAAACGCGCCGGCGAATTTTCGGAACTTCCGATCGTCATGCCGATCGCGAAGCTCACCGAAATTCCCCAGGACGCGCCGGGGCGTTTCCAGCGCCTGCCGCTGATCGAGGCGTCAACCTTCGCGAGCTGGGCCGACGTGTCGAAGATCATGGCGCCGCTTTATGCGACCGACGGCACGATCGCCGCGGGCAGCGCGCTTGCCGGCGAGGTCGCGACGATCAAGGCAGCGACCGACGATCCGCTGAAGCGGACCGCGATGGCGCTGCAACTGGTGCAGGACAAGGTCCGCTATCTCGCGGTCGGCATGGACGGCGGCAATTATGTGCCGCAGACCCCGGCAAAGACGTGGGACGTGCGCTACGGCGACTGCAAGGCAAAAACCTTGCTCCTCCTCGCCATACTCCATGCCATGGATATCGAGGCCGAAGCCGTGCTCGCCCACGCGGACATGGGCGAGCTGGTCGAGCGCCGCATCCCGAGCGCGCTGGCGTTCAACCATGTCATCGTAGGCGCGAAGGTAGGCGGGGAAACGCTGTGGCTCGACGGGACCGGCTTGGGCGCGCGGCTTGCGGACATTCGCGATACGCCGCCGTTCGGCCATGTGCTGCCGGTGCGGACCGGTGGCGCCGAGCTGGTCAAGATCGCGCTGCGTGCGCCCGCGCGCCCGATCGTCGACCTGACGCTCGATGCCGACGAAAGCACGAGCGTCGACCTGCCGTCGGTGATCGACCTGACGATGGTCGTGCGCGGGCAGCTCGCGAGCCTGATGACGCTGGCGAGTTCGCAGCTCGGTGCCAAGGAGCAGCGCGAGCTGACCGAGAAATTTCTCCAGCATTATGTCGGCGAGGCGCAATATGATGCGCTGACCACGACCACCGATGCCGAAGCGGGCAGCATCACGATCAAGGGCAAGGGCGTCTTCACCACCGGATGGCGCCGCGACGACCAGCGCATGGAACGCTGGATGTCGCGCTCATCCAGCATGATCGGCTTCGAACCCGATCGCGCCCGGGCGTCGTGGGCCGACATCCCCGTCGCAACGGCCGCCCCCGACCTCGCGCACTACCGGATGCGCATTCGCCTGCCCGACGGCGGGCGCGGCTATACGATCGAGGGCGATCCAGCGGTCGACGCGCAGGTCGCAGGCTATGATGTGAAGAGAACGGCGAGCATGGAAGGCGGCGTGGTGACCGTCGACGAATGGTTCGCGACCGCCGGCCGCGAAATCCCGGCGGCGCAGATCGCCGCCGAACGCGACCGCGCCGTGACGTTGCTCGCCCGCGCGCCGCGCATGGTGGCGCCGGCCGATGCACGGCGGCGCTGGAATCTGAAGGGCGCCGGATCGGTGTCGCAGCTCAAGGCCGCGAGCGCCATTTTTGCGAAGGCGGCGGCGGAAGCGGACGAGGAAAATGTCACCGCGCTGACCAGCAGCGCATCCTTCCACCAGGGGATCGGCGACTATAAGGGCGCGATCGCGGCGCTGACGAAGCAGATCGCGCTTCTGCCGTCGGTCGAGGCCTATCTCGCCCGTTCGGCGGTGCGCAAGGAACTGGGCGATATCGCGGGCGCGCTCGCCGATGCCGAGGAGGCGCGCAAGCTCGACCCCGCTTCGCAGGGCGCGGTTTTTTCGGTCGCGATGCTGATCGCCGAGCGCGGCGATGTCGCCAAGGCTTCGGCGATGCTCGACGAACGCATCGCGCTCGGCGGCAAGACCCGCGACGATTATCGTATGGCAAAAGCGACGGTGGTCGGCGAATTCGGCGATGCCGCCGCCGCGATTTCCGAACTGGACGCCCTGATTGCGGCCAAGCCCGGGGTGCCGACCCTGCTCAACGCCCGCTGCTGGATCAAGGCGACGCGCAATGTCCAGATGGATACCGCGCTCAAGGACTGCACCTCGGCGATGGAGCTCAGCGACAGCACCGCGCAGATCCTTGACAGCCGCGCGCTCGTCTGGATGCGGCTAGGCCGCGACGAGGATGCGTTGCGCGACCTCGACGCGGCACTGTCGCAAGTGCCCGGAATGGGATCGAGCCGCTTTCTCCGCGCGATCGTCAAGAAGCGTATGGGGCAGACGGAGGATGCGGCGGTCGACCTTGCGGTCGCACGTCAGATGTCGCCGTCGACCGAACGCGACTATGCGCGCTTCGGTCTCAAACCCTGACGCGCGCCGCCACGATCAGTCGAACAATTCGCTGAGGACGCTCTTCCAATAGAGAAGGCCCCGCTCCGACCGGGGAGGCGGAGCGGGGCCGAGTTTCGCCGCGCCGTTTTCAGCTATCGGCTTCGAAAGCCAGCAAGTCGCCGGGCTGGCAATCCAGTTCGGTGCAGATCGCCTCGAGCGTGGAAAAGCGCATCGCCTTGGCCTTTCCGGTCTTGAGGATCGACAAATTGGCGAGGGTGATGCCGATGCGGTCGGAGAGGTCGGTCAACGTCATCCGCTTGGCGTGGAGCAGGTCGTCCAGTTTCACGACGATCGCCATCACACAGTCCCTTCCAGCTCGTCGCGCATCGCGGCGCCGCGTTCGAAGACCGCCGCGAGGACGAAGGCGAGCAGGATCGCGAGGATGCCCTGCAGATCGAGGCCGCCCATATTGGCGAACTTGCTGGTCGATACCGCGATGTTGCTCGCCACCCAACCGAGCGGGAAGGCGAGAAGCTGTGTTGCGACGAGCGCCCAGCCGATGCGGCGGAGGCGCGATGCGTTGGCGGGAACAAAAGGATCGGACGCCGCGCTCGCGACGAGCGCCTGGAGCTGGCGCAGAATATAGATGGCGACGGCAAGGATCGCCGCGAGGATGCCGAGCAACGCAAAGAGCTGCGGCCGCATCGCGCCGGCGTCGAGGAAGACGGCGCTGTTCTTCGCCTCAGCCGCGATGTCGGGCCACATCACGATCAGCGCCCCGGCAGAGCCGAGGACAAACAGGATGGCGGCCGCGACGAGCGCCAGCATCAGCCAGAGCAGGCCGCGGGTCACGCCCAGCAAGGTCGAATGATCGGCAGGCATATCGTTCTCCGATGATTTACTTATCGAAGAACGATATATTGCCTCGCCGCCTTATCGTCAATCGATAATATCGAAAAACGATAATTCGGTATCAGATGGCCTGCCAGGGGAAGCTGAGCGGCGCCTCGCGGAACGCGAAGCGGTCGAGATGCCGTGCGACGACGCCCTTCATCGCCTCGACATGTTCGTCGCTGCTGGCGTCGATGCGGACCGACAGGGCGTCGGGGCCCGCATCGAAGGTCACGAGCGCGTCGCCTGCCCAGGTGGCGCCGCGCGCGTCCTTCGGGAAGGTCACGGTGCCATGCTCGGGGGTGAATTCGACCGCGAGGTTATGCTGCCAGTGCTTGCAGAGCTGCTGGAGATATTTGCTCGCGTGCGCGGTGGGGGTGTTTGCGATCGCGCTCACCATCACAGGCGCTCGATCTTCTGCGCGGCTTCGTCGATCAGCGCGACGATATCGTGCAGCGTGTCGTTCTCGAGATCGCGGTCGCCGAGCCGGTTCATCAGCACCTGCCGCAGATTGCCCATCGCGCGGCGCACCGAAGCCGAGTCCGTGCGCTGGGTTTCTTCGCCCACCGCGCTCAGGCGCACAAGCGCGGCTTCGACGATTTCGCTATTGGCTTCAAGTTCGGCGTGGCCGGCGTCGGTGATCGCGAACAGCTTTTTCGCGCTGTCGCTCTGCTGCGCCTCGATCAGGCCCATGTCGTCGAGCATCGTCAGGGTCGGATAGATGACCCCCGGGCTCGGTGCATAGCTGCCGCCGGTCAGTTCCTCGATGTGGCGGATCAGGTCATAACCGTGGCGTGGTTCGTCGGCGATCAGCTTCAAGAGCACGAGCCGCAGCTCGCCGCCGTCGAACATCCGCCGCCGCTCACCGCGCTCGCCCCGGCCGCCGCCGCGACGGCCACCGCCGCCGAAGCCATGGCCAAAGCCATGTCCGAACCCGCGCCCGCCGCGATGCATCGCGTGCCGCCCGCCGCAACCGCGGCCTTCCATTTTTGCGTAGAATATCATTTGTCGTTCCTTAGAGTGATTCTAGATGCGTCTAAGATATATCTTAAGAAAGGATGCGCAAGGGGCTTCAGGAAAAATTCTCGACGGAAATGAGAAGCGATCAGCTCTTGCGCGCGAAGCGCAGGTGAATCAGCGGGTAGGCGCGTCCTTGGCCATCGCGCTCCGACCGGCCAGTGGGCACGAAACCTAGGCGCTCGTAAAAGCCGACGGCTTGTCCATTCTGTTCGTTCACTTCGGTCGTCAGCATCGGATGATGTTCCAGCGCATGCGCGACCAGCGCGCGCCCGACACCGGCGCCGCGATGCGCCGGGTCGATGAACAGGGCCTCCATGCTCGATCCGTCGAGCAGCATGAAGCCGATCGCCCGGTCCTCTGCATCGACCGCCAGCCAGAGCGGTGCTGCGGGCAGGAAGGATTGGACTTCGGCTTCGATGGCCACGCGATCTGCGGCCGTCAGGAAGTCGTGCGTCGCGTCGACGGCATCGCGCCAGATCTGGACGGCGCGCGGTCCATCGGCGGGGGTGGATTGGCGGATGCGGAACATGGTCGCGTCTCTAGTGATGGCGAGCCGGTGCGCCAAGCGGGAAACGCGGCGGAAATCGTGGACGGGCCTTGACTCTGCGCCCGCTGACGCTATTAGCGCCCCCGTGTTGCCAAGGCTCCGGCCGAGGCAATTCCGTCCGAGACAGTTGGTGAAGGGGATTTGCCCTTCTTAATTTCCAGCCGAGACGGGGAACAGTCTTTTTCGGTCGCCCGCCTGTTTGATCAGGCGACGCGTCTTGACCGACCCCATCGGACATCGTTGCGCAAATGCAGGCGAGCCTTGGCTCGCGTCTGTCTTTGCGTGTGTTAGCCGCCCGGCGGCGCGTGCGTTTCGGCGCGGGCGCATCCGGGCAGATGAGTGGAGTATAGGCATGGATCGTACGGAAAAGGCCGAAGCCGTATCCTCGCTGAACGCTACGCTGGGATCAGCTGCTGCTGTTGTGGTCGTCCGCAACCTCGGCATGACCGTCGCTCAGTCGACGGTGCTGCGCCAGCAGATGCGCGACGCAGGGGCCGACTTTCGCGTCACGAAGAACCGTCTTGCCAAAATCGCGCTCGATGGCACGTCCTACACCGGTATCGGCGAACTGCTGACCGGTCCCACGGCTCTCGCAACCTCGACCGACCCGGTCTCGGCTGCCAAGATCGCCGTGGAATTTGCCAAGACCAACGACAAGCTTGAAATCGTTGGCGGCGGCATGGGCGACGTGGTCCTCGACGTGAATGGCGTCAAAGCGCTTGCTTCGCTTCCCTCGCTCGACGAGCTCCGCGCCAAGATCATCGGTCTGGTGCAGGCTCCGGCCACCAAGGTTGCGCAGATTGCCGCAGCCCCGGCGGGCCAGTTGGCGCGGGTTTTTGGCGCATATGCCGCCAAAGAAGCAGCGTGATTTCGAACTAAACCTGAAACTTACTACCGGGATATCCCGGTTCTGATGGAGAATGAACATGGCTGATCTTGCAAAGATCGTTGAAGAACTGTCGGCGCTGACCGTCCTCGAAGCGGCTGACCTGTCGAAGATGCTCGAAGAAAAGTGGGGCGTTTCGGCTGCCGCTGCTGTTGCTGTCGCCGCTGGACCGGCCGCTGCCGCTGGCCCGGCTGCTGAAGAGCAGACCGAATTCGACGTCATCCTGACGGGTGACGGCGGCAACAAGATCAACGTGATTAAGGAAGTCCGTGCGATCACCGGCCTGGGTCTTGGCGAAGCCAAGGCGCTCGTCGAAGGCGCACCGAAGGCCGTCAAGGAAGGCGTCAACAAGGCTGAAGCTGAAGAGCTGAAGGCCAAGCTGCTCGCCGCCGGCGCGACCGTCGAACTGAAGTAATCAGTTGGCGAGGGGCCGGCGGGTTCATCCGCCGGGTTCCAGCGAAAAATGAGAAAGGGCGGTGCCGCGAGGCACCGCCCTTTTTCTATGCGGTGAGGGGACCACCGCAGAGTGTCCGGCCTAGTTCTTGGAATAGCCCGGACGGAAGCTGGTAGAAGTCCGGACGCGCGCGGGTTCGGGGCGACGAACTTCCTGCTCCTGCACCGCCGGGGCGGGGCGCTGGGCAATTTCCCAGGCGCTGACCGGCTTGCGGGCCATATCCTTCTGCCCAGCCAGCGTCTCGTCATAGGCGGTGCGTTCCTGACGATCGAGGAAGCGGGCGCGCTTCAGGCGCTTGCGGAGCGTCGCAAAGGGATTGTCGTCGGTCGGACCGGCGAGTGCCATCGCTTCGTGACGACCCATGCTGCCGCTCGGCGCTGCGGCGAAAGCGGGAACGGTTCGCGGAGCGACTTGCTCACGCGGGGCGTAAGCGGGCGTGACCCATTGCTGGGTGCTGGCGGTCGCCGGTTCAGCGGCGGTCGTGCGCTCATATTCATAGGTCGGCGCTTCTTCATAAACCTCGCCCGCGGTGCGGCGGCGACGGGCATAGGCGAGGCCAAGACCGCCGACGATAAGCAGCGCGGCGGCACCGCCGGCGAGCTCCCACGGAAACTCGTTTCCGGTCGTATTTACCTGTTCAACGGCGACCGGCGCCGGCTCGGCGACGGGTTCGATGGCGGTCGTCACGGGTGCCGCGATCGGGCCCGCTTCGTCAAGGAGCGGGGCATCGGTTGCCGGCGCGGCGGCGGGCGTTGCTGCCACCGGTGCCGCAGCGGCCGGCGCCGTGGCTGCGGGACGGGTACGCTGCGCCGTGCGCTCTGCACGCGGGGCAGGGGCGGCGGCACGTTCGGCGGCCTTGGGCGCCGGAGCGGTTGTTTCGGGCGCAATATCGAGCGGCACACGGATCACCGGGGTCGGGGCCGGGGGCTGGCTTGCCTGGGGCGTCGCGACGGGTGCGGTCGTGCTCGGCGCAGTCGTGCTCGGCTCGGCCACCGTCGGCGGGGTTTGCGGCGTCGGCGCTGCAACCGGCGGCGTCATCGTAACCGTCGGCGTTTCCTGCGCAAAAGCGCTGGGGGTGGAAAGAACCAGGAACGCGGCAATCGCGCTCATGGCGGGGCGGGAGAGGGCGATATTCTTTGTCATAGTGAAGGACGAACGAACCGGCGGGCGAAAGTGCTGCCCGGAAAGCGCCGATTCCGGGATGAGCCGTGTTCGTCGAACGGCGCGGCGAAGATTTCGGTGCCGCTCAACGTCGCCAGCAACCATTTTTGCGGTCAGGCGACGAAGGTCACGTTGCCGGCAAAGGCTTGTTTGCAAGCCCGCATTTCCGGGGCGGAACGCATTATAATGACACTGATCTTGCGCTTTGGTGGCATGCCAGTCACCAATTCGTCATCCCTGCGCAACCTCGGCGTGGTCAACGCCGCGCATGAAAACGACCGATCTCTCGCCGACCCGGCTGCCGAACCATCTGCGCGACACGCAGCGGCTTCTATTCATTGCGAAGCATGCGCGCTGGACTGGCGGGCTCCATTCCGATGACGGCAATCATGCGCTTTACCACCGCGAGATGCGCGAGACGCTCGAGGGGCTCGGCATCGAACTGCTGATCGCCGACAGCTATGCCGCGCTGTTCGACAGACCCGCCGCGGACTTCGTCTTTCCGCTGCTCAATCGCGGCGGTTTCTTCAATTCCGAAATGCTGCTGCCTTTGCTGTGCAACCAGCACGGCCTGCCTTATCTGGGCGCATCGCCGATCGTGCGCGGGCTGTCCGACGACAAGCATCTGACCAAGCTGGAGGCCGCGGCGCGCGGCGTGCCGACGGCGCCCTGGGCCTTGTTCCGACGCGGGGCGCCGGTCGACGTGTCACGCTGCCCGCCGGCGCGGCGCTGGGTGATCAAGCCGAACAACAGCTCGGCCTCGTGGGGCGTCCGCGATGCGCACGACCGCGTCGAACTCGCGCAGGCGATCCTCGAAATCCACGCGCTCGATCACGACGCGCTCGTCGAGCCCTTTATCGACGGCAGCGATATCGAGGTGCCGGTGATCACGCTGGATGGGGAACCGGCAATGTTGCCGATGATGATCTTCGAGCAGGATGATCCGACCCAGCTTCGTACCTATCAGGAAAAGCGCGATCTGGTCGGTAATGTCGGATATTGCATCAAGCGCTTCGACGATCCGGCGATCGGCGACCAGATCGCCGACTATACAAGGCGCATGGCGGACATCTTCCGCCCGTTCGATTACGGCCGCTTCGAGTTTCGCGTCGATCATGCGACGGGCGACGTCCGGCTGCTCGAGGTCAATCTCAACTGCAACCTGTGGTCCGAAAAACTCTTCTCGCGCTCGGCGGTCTCTGCGGGCTTCACGCACGCGTCGCTGATCGAGACGATCGTCGCCGAAAGCATGCTCCGCCAGATCGCTCCCGCGGCGCAGCGGAACGCCGCGTGAGCGGGTCGATCCTGATCCTCGCGGGCCGCCGCCCCGGTGCCGTCGACGCGCTCGCCGAGGCGCATGGCGTCGCCGATAAATGCCTTGTTCCGGTCGCCGGGCGGCCGATGATCGCGCATGTGCTGGAAAGCGCGGCCGATAGCCGCGCAGGGCAGGTTTTCGTATCCACGCATCACGCGGACCTGCTCGGCGACCTGACGGATCCGGTCGTCGATCTGCTCGGCGATCGGTTGGTCGTCGTGCCTGCGGCCGACAATCTTGCGGATTCGGTTCTCGCGATCGCGGGCATCGCCGGCTTTCCGCTGCTCATCACAACCGCCGACAATTGCCTGCTCACCCCTGCGACGATCACCGAGATCGAAGCCGAGGCGGAACGGCTCGGCGCCGATGCCGGCGTGGCGCTGGCGCGGCGCGAGGATGTGCTGGCGGTTCATCCCGAGGGCCAGCGGCGCTTTTACGAATTTTCAGACGTCGCGGTGTCGAACTGCAACGCCTATTGGATCGGGCATCCGAATGCGCTGCGCGCAGCGGAGGCGTTTCGCGGCGGCGGCCAGTTCGTCAAGAAGCCGTTTCGCGTGATGCACGCGTTCGGCCTTATCAACCTGCTCCGCTTCCGGTTCGGCCTTGGTCCGATCCACCACATCTTTCAGCGCATCTCGCGCCATCTGGACGTCGAAATCGCCCCGCTGCTGGTCAGCAACGGGGCGACGGCGATCGATGTCGATAATGAAGGGTCGCTGCGGGTGACCGAGGCGCTGATGAAGCGCCCCGATATCGTCAATCCGCGACCCAGTTTCCGTGGAAGCCCGGCGGGATGCGGTGCGGCAGGTGAACGACAGCTTGCGGTGACCCGCTGAAGTCATCGGCGTTGAGGATGACCAGTTCGGTCGTCTCGTGGTTCATGTCGACCACCAGCCCGATCAGCCAGCCGTCATCCTCTGCGCCGTCGGCGCTCCGCGGCACAAAGACGAACTCGCCGGGGTGGCGGCCGGCGCCGAAGTCATGGACGGCGGTCGTGCCCGCTTCCAGATCATGCTTGAAGAGCCGCGTCTCGGCCAGCGCCCACTCGGTCGATTCCCCGTCGGGAATCGCGATGCTGTAGGCGTAGCGATAGGGCCGCGTTGTCAGCCGTTCGTCGTAGCGCGGAAATTCCTGTGCATGATCGTGGATGACGGCGCGCGTCGTCGTTCCCGCCACCGGATCGATCGTCCAGCGTTCGAGGCGCGATTTCTGGCTGTCGGGACCGCGTTTCGATTCCGCGAACATCGTTTCGTGCGCGACCACGTCGACGATCACCTTGCCGTCGGCGGTCTCAAAGGCGTTGGCGGGATGGAAGACATAGCAGGGCTCGACGGGCACCCAGATAATGCTATCGCCGCTGCCTTTCCTGCGGAGGAGGCCGACGCGCGCCTGGTGCGCCTCGTTCCATGCATAGGGAAAGCGATAGCCGGCGAGCAGCATCTTCATCGAGAAGGTGACGGGCAGGTCGAAGACCAGCATATGATTTTCGGTGATCGCACAGTCGTGGATCGACGGGCCATCGCTGACCGCAATGGCTTCCTCGCGGATGACGTGCGCGTCCTTGTCGAGGACGACGTGCCAGACCTTGTTGGGTTCGTCGCCGCGATAGGTGATCGCGTGCATCTCGTCGGTGAAGGGGTCGTGATGCGGGTGCGCGGTGTAGCTGCCGACCAGCGTGCCATCGAACGGGTTGTGCGCGATCGTGCTCAGTTCGTAGCCGAGCTCGACCGGCTTGCCGCCCGCTTCGACGATCGCGAAGGTGCGGCCCGCGAGGCCCACGACATTGGTGTTCGGCGCATCGTTATTTTCGGCGCGCGGGCCGGGGGGCAGGTCTTCGCCGAGCACCGCGCAGGCTTCGCTGCCGCGGACCCAGCGGTTGCGATACCAGTCGGCCTTGCCGCCTTCGATACGGATGCCGTGGACCATGCCGACGCCGGTGAACCAGTGATAGCTGGCGGGGTCGGGCGCCGCAGCCGGGTTTGGCCCATTACGCAAGTAGCGGCCGGTCAGCGCGGCGGGGATTTCGCCGTCGACGCGCAATTCCTCCAGCGTGAACTCCTCGGTCATCGGTTTGTGGATGCCGGTGAGGAAGGGGTGCGCGTCGGTGGGGCGGGGGAGGCGCTTGCGGTTGAAGTCGGCAACCTTGCCGATGCCTTTGACGACAGCGCCGCGGATCAGGGTTTCGACGTTGCTTGCCATGATGTTGCTCCTTACGGATGTTGTCGAAGGTGCCGCGTAGCGTGGGGCTTGTGCGGACGACTCGATATGTTTACAGTGACAACATGATGGCAAGCAAAGATAACAGCGTCAACATAAAAAGCGACGGCGCGAAGGCGACGGGCGCTTATCATCATGGCGACCTGCGCGCGGCGGTGATCGCGGCGGGGCTCAAGCGGCTGGCGGAGGGCGACGCTGGCGAGCTCGGCCTGCGCGCGCTCGCCCGCGATGTGGGGGTGAGCGCGACCGCGCTGTACCGCCATTTCCCCGACAAGGAGGCGCTGCTCGACGCGCTCGCCGACGAAGGACTGCGACGGCTCGGCGCGCTGCAGGCGCAGGCGTGGCTGAAAGCGGGCGGCGCGGTCGCGGGCTTCAAGGCGACGGGGATCGCCTATGTCCGCTTTGCGCATGACGAGCCCGCGCTGTTCCGGCTGAGCTTCACGCGCCAGATGTCCGAACGTTGTCCCGATGGGAGCAATGATGGCGGCGAGGTTGCCTATAATTTGCTGCGCGCCGGAGTGGGCGAGGCGCTTCCGGGCGTCGAGGATCCCGATACCGCAGCGCTGCACGCCTGGGCGCTGGTGCATGGCCTCGCGATGCTGATCCTCGACCGGCGCATCGCATGGGATGAGGCCAAGGTCGCCGAAGTTGTCGGATTGACCTTTGGCGGGGTTGGCTGACCCCCCCCCCGGCAAAAGACACCGCGAGTGGGTATTATTATTAGCGGTTTATTTTCCCCTTTTCGGTTAACTGACGGCATGACCCAGTCGCTGACCCCCAGAGTCGAAGCGGTCTTTTGGTTCCTGCTGACCGCAACGGGATATTTTCTGCTTGCGAGCCTGTCGCTCCACGCCACCAAGGGCGCCGACAATATCGCCGCGGTATGGCCGCCCAGTGGCTATTTCCTCGCGCTGCTGTTGCTGATGCCCGCGCGCGCTTGGGTCGCGGCGTTCGCGGGGATGGTGGCGGCAAGTCTGGGCGCCAATATCTATGGCGGGGCGCCGCTGCTGTCGTGCCTTGCCTTTACATTCTCGAACGGTTGCGAAGCCGCGCTCGCGCTGTGGATCATGCGGCGCCGCGAGCCGGGCGAATTGTCGTTCATGGTGCCGCGTTCGGTCGTCAGTTTTTGCATCGCGGCGTTTGCGGCGAGCACGGCCAGCGCGTTCCTTGCGTGGGCACTTGCCGGAAAAAGCCTGGATTTCTTCCTGTCGTGGCTGACGACGGTCCTGCTCGGCATGCTGATCGTGACCCCGCCGATCGTGATGCTGGCGCGCATGGTCGGGACGAACGCGCTGACCAACGCATCGACGCGGATGAAAGCCGAGGCGACCGCGATCCTCACGGTCACCGGGCTGGTCACCATCGCGTGCTTCTCGCAAGCGCAATTTCCCGTGACCTTCCTTCCATGCATCGCGGTGGTCGCGGCTGCCTATCGGTTGGGGCCCTTTGGTGCCGCCGCAGGCATGCTGATCGTCACGATCATCGCGTCGCTGCTGACGGGGCAGGGCTATGGGCCGATCGCGGCGATCGAGGGCGTACAGAAAACCCGCGTCCTGTTCCTGCAATTCTACCTGCTCATCCTGCTGTTCACGACGCTGCCGCTCGCATCCTTGCTGATCGGGCGCCAGCGGCTGGCGAAGCGGCTCGAACAAAGCAACCGCTGGCTGCTCCAGGCCGAAGCCGTGGCGCTCGTCGGGCATTGGCGCGTCGACCTTGTCAACTGGACGATCACCTGGTCGGACCAGTCCTATCGCGTCCACGGGCTGGAGCCGGGAAGTCCGGTCGATGTCGATTATAGCGTCAAACAATATGTCGCCGAAGACCGGCTGGCGGTCCGCAAGATTTTGGCCGAGGCGGTTCGCACCGGCGAGCCGTTCGAGTTTCAGGGACGGATATTGCGCACCGACGGCGAAATCCGGCACGTCAAATCGCACGGATCGATCGAGATGGGGCGCGGCGGCAAGGCTGTCGCCATTTTCGGAACCGTACAGGATGTGACCGCGACGGTCGAAGATGCGCGGATTCTTGAGGCGGCGCGCAGCGCGGCCGAACGCGTCGCCAACACCGACATGCTCACCGGCCTGCCCAATCGTCGTCACACGCTGGCCACGCTCGAAAGGGCGCTGGCGGGCGCGCAGAGCCATGGCGCGCCGCTTGCCGTGGCGATTTTCGACATCGATCATTTCAAACGGATCAACGACACCTACGGCCATGCAGCAGGCGATCAGGTGATCCGCCGCGTCGCGCTGCGGGCCAAGGCGGCGCTGCGCGAGGAAGATATCGTCGGCCGCATCGGCGGCGAGGAGTTCGTCTGCATTCTCCAGCGGTCGAGCGCGCAAGCCGCCGAGATCGTCGCCGAACGCGTTCGCAAGGCTGTCGAGGCCGGCACCGCCGCCGAAGACGATTTGCCCAACGCGACGATCAGCGTCGGCCTGGCGGTCTATGACGGCGAGGCCGACGTCGAGGAACTGCTGCACCGTGCGGACAAGGCGCTGTATGTCGCGAAGCGCGAAGGACGAAACCGGCTGCGCAGCGCGGCCTGATGGACGCGGGCGAAGAGGGCCGGTCCTATCGCGTCCGGACATCCCGCTCGAGCGACCGTCCCGCCAGCCAGATCGCCAGATTGCGGACATATTGGCGGATCGATCGTTGCGCGTCCGGAGAATGGGCCAGCGCATCGCCGGGCTTCTCGCTGACGAAGCTTGGGCAACCCATCGCCGGGTCCCAATTATAATCGGCGAAATGATGGAAGGTGGATTGGGCAAGCGCCGGGCCGCCATCCGCGGTCGGTTCGAACGCGACCGCGAGGTTGAAGCGATTGCCGCTCACCTGGCTCACGCCGGTTGCGATGACGCGCGCCGAGGTCTCGCTCTCGGGGACGCCGACGGCTCCCTCGTGGGGATGGGATGGCAGATAATGTATCAGACCATCGGCTGCCGACGGATCGCTGAGCAGAATATGCGGCGGATCGGCGATGGTGATCGTCTGAAAATCGCCGTTCGCGCCCGAATGATAATTCGGCCAGAGGATGTAACTCGTTTCGCGGTCGTCCACGACATGGCGGGCCGGATCGGGTTCGGGGCGCTTACTATGGAAAAAATGCGCATTGCCAACGCCGGTCAACGAACACACCGAGCAGCCGAGGTCCATATGGTCACGCGACACGAGCAGGCCCCGGCCATTTTCCCTGAAACGGCTGATTGCCTCGCAATCGGCGTCGGTCAGGCCGTCGCCGGTATCGACCGCGAACAGCCAAAGTTCGTCATAGTCGGACTGATCGATCGTCGAAAGGACCGGATCCGGACTGCCCGGCTCGGTGCGGTCGCGCGCGGTCACGGCGCATAACGGCTGGCCATCCGCGTCGGTCAGGCCGGACAGATAATCGCGGAGCATCGAGAAGCGTCCGATATGCCAGTCATCGTCGATCGGGGGGATGGTCGTCTGGAGCAGGATGCGAATGGGGGCGGCCATGGGTTTTCCTTGTGATAGGCAGGATTCTTCGACCGATAAACTACGCCGTACGGGGCGTCGGACTCAGGCCCGAAATCTGATCATTGGCTTGTACCGTTTCCGGCATCGGCAGGCAGCCAATTTGCTGATAGACCTGCTTGTCGTCGAACGCGGGACAGTGGAGATCGCATCATGGAACCGGACGAAGCAATGATGGCGCGGCGGATGCTGCTTGCGGGCGCGGCCGGGATGGTCGCCTTGATCCACGCGCCCTGGGCCTTGGCGCAGTTGCCGAAGAGCGGCGTGAAGGGATTGATCGCCGGCGCGTCCGACGGCGCGCTCGACAAGCTCGCGCAACCGGGGGCCTTTTATCGCGATACGGCGGTGCGCATCCTGTTGCCCGGTGCGAGCGGGAAGCTGGCTTCCAAACTTTTTGGCATGGGGGACAAGCTGGGGCTCACCACAAATTTGACCAAGAGCCTGAACGACGCCGGCGGCAGGGCCGCGGGCGAGGCGAAGCCGGTGTTTCGCGCCGCGATCGACAATCTGCGCTGGACCGACGCGCCGGGGCTCGTCACGAAGAACGACGGTGCGACACGCTATCTGCAGACGAGTGCGGGCAGCGTGCTGTTTACGAAGGTGTCGCCGCTGATCGGATCGGCGCTTGAAAATGTCGGCGCCTATCGCCAGCTCGACCAGCTGTCGAAGGGCAATCAATTGATGGCGTCTGCGGGGCTCACGCGCGACGGGCTCACGCGGTCGGTAACCGATCAGGCGCTGAAGGGCATCTTTCACTATATGGCGGGCGAGGAGGCGGCACTGCGGCGGAACCCAGCGGCGTTGTTGAAGGGCGTGTTTTAGGGATGCGCCGCTAACGACCGGTTGCGGCCGATCCACTACCTAACCCGTTCGCATCGAGCGAAGTCGAGATGCCCCTCGGGCTAGGCGTTGCGTCGATGGGTGTCTCGACTTCGCTCGACACGAACGGGAAGAGGGCGTGGCTGCTTTCGACCGATTGCTGCCGATAGGGATGTGAACCCCGGCGAAAGCCGGGGCCCAGAATTCCAACACTAACCTTGCGCTTTTCCGCACTGGGCCCCGGCTTTCGCCGGGGTGCACGGGAGGCAGCTTCCCACCCCAAAGCCGACATTCGCACCACCACTCCGTCCCGGCGCCGTTGACACTCCGTACCCGCAATCCTATATGGCCGTCATACCCGATCGTCCGAGATAGAGCCTGACTTTGCGCAACGGGCTGTACGGATAGGGCGTTCGGGATTTCGAGATGCGTTGGAAAGCTGCGGTAAACCGGCAACGGTTGGTCGCGGCCTTTTTGCGTCTCTCCTGCGCTCGCGAGCTATTTTATCAAGGCGAGACAATCACTTATGGCGACCAAGGCGAAGTCGGTGGGCAAGGCCCTCGAAGCAACCGCAAGCAAGCGAATCCGTAAGCTGTTCGGCAACATCCACGAAGCGGTGGACATGCCCAACCTCATCGAGGTGCAGCGCGAATCCTATGAACAATTCCTGCGGTCCGATCCGTCGATCGGTTATGTTTCGGGTCTCGAAAAGACGCTGCGCAGCGTTTTCCCGATCCGCGATTTCGCCGGTACCGCCGAGCTCGACTTCGTCCACTACGAACTCGAAGCGCCGAAGTATGACGTCGAGGAATGCCGTCAGCGCGGCATCACCTATGCGGCGCCGATGAAGGTCACGCTGCGCCTGATCGTCTTTGAAGTCGACAGCGAAACCGACACCCGTTCGGTCCTCGATATCAAGGAGCAGGACGTTTACATGGGCGACATGCCGCTCATGACCGAGAACGGCACCTTCTTCGTCAATGGTACCGAGCGCGTTATCGTGTCGCAGATGCACCGTTCGCCGGGTGTGCTCTTCGACCATGACCGCGGCAAGACCCACTCGTCGGGCAAGTTCCTGTTCGCCGCGCGCGTGATCCCGTATCGCGGTTCGTGGCTCGACTTCGAATTCGACGCCAAGGACATCGTCAACGTCCGTATCGACCGCAAGCGCAAGCTGCCGGTCACCAGCCTGCTGTACGCGCTGGGCATGTCGGGCGAGGAAATCCTCAACCATTTCTATGACCGCCTCGTCTTCGAGCGTGCGGCGAACGGCTGGAAAGTCCCGTTCGTCGTCGAAAACTGGCGCGGTGCGAAGCCGGCGTTCGACGTCGTCGACGCGAAGACCGGCGAAGTCGTCTTCGCTGCCGGCCACAAGATCAGCCCGCGCCTTGCCAACAAGGCCGCGAAGGACGGTCTCGACACGCTGCTGATCCCGACCGAGGAAATCTTCGGCCGTTACAGCGCCTATGACCTGATCAACGAGTCGACCGGCGAAATCTACATCGAAGCCGGCGACGAAGTGAGCGCCGACAATCTCGAGAAGCTCGACGCCGCAGGCATCGACCAGCTCGTGCTGCTCGACATCGACCACAACAACACCGGTCCCTGGATCCGCAACACGCTGAAGGCCGACAAGGCCGAGGACCGCGACCAGGCGCTTTCGGACATCTACCGCGTCATGCGCCCCGGCGAACCGCCGACGCGCGAAACCGCGGAGGCCTTGTTCGGCGGCCTGTTCTTCGACGCCGAGCGTTACGACCTGTCGGCCGTCGGCCGCGTCAAGCTCAACATGCGCCTCGGCCTCGATGCCGAGGACACGGTCACCACGCTGCGCAGCGAGGACATCCTCGCCGTCGTCAAGGAGCTGGTGAACCTGAAGGACGGCAAGGGCGAAATCGACGATATCGACAACCTCGGTAACCGTCGTGTCCGCTCGGTCGGCGAGCTGCTGGAAAACCAGTATCGCGTCGGCCTGCTCCGCATGGAGCGCGCGGTGAAGGAGCGCATGAGTTCGGTCGACGTGTCGACGGTGATGCCGAACGACCTGATCAACGCGAAGCCCGCGGTCGCCGCGGTTCGCGAATTCTTCGGCTCGTCGCAGCTCTCGCAGTTCATGGACCAGACCAACCCGCTGTCGGAAGTCACGCACAAGCGCCGCGTGTCGGCGCTCGGGCCGGGCGGTCTGACCCGCGAACGCGCGGGCTTCGAAGTCCGCGACGTTCATCCGACGCACTATGGCCGCATCTGCCCGATCGAAACGCCGGAAGGCCCGAACATCGGTCTGATCAACTCGCTCGCAACCTTTGCGCGCGTGAACAAATACGGCTTCATCGAAACCCCGTATCGCAAGATCGTCGACGGCAAGGTCACGACCGACGTCGTCTATCTGTCGGCGATGGAAGAGCAGAAGCACACGGTTGCGCAGGCGAACGCCGACCTCAACCCCGACGGTAGCTTCATCGACGAGCTGATCTCGGCGCGCGAAGCGGGCGAATTCCTGATGGCCCCGCGCGATCAGATCACGCTGATGGACGTGTCGCCGAAGCAGCTCGTTTCGGTTGCGGCATCGCTGATCCCGTTCCTCGAAAACGATGACGCCAACCGCGCGCTCATGGGCTCGAACATGCAGCGTCAGGCTGTGCCGCTGATCCGCGCCGAGGCGCCGGTCGTCGGTACCGGCATGGAAGAAACCGTTGCGCGTGACTCCGGCGCGGCCATCGCGGCGCGCCGCGGCGGCGTGATCGACCAGGTCGATGCGACGCGTATCGTTATCCGTGCGACCGATATGGTCGAACCCGGCAAGTCGGGCGTCGACATCTATCGTCTCCAGAAGTTCCAGCGTTCGAACCAGAACACCTGCATCAACCAGCGTCCGCTGGTGAAGGTGGGCGAGATCGTCCGCGCGGGCGACATCATCGCCGACGGTCCGTCGACCGAGCTTGGCGAACTGGCGCTCGGCAAGAATGTGCTCGTCGCGTTCATGCCGTGGAACGGCTACAATTATGAGGACTCGATCCTCATCAGCGAACGCATCGTGAAGGACGACGTCTTCACCTCGATCCACATCGAGGAATTCGAAGTCACCGCACGCGACACGCGCCTTGGGCCGGAAGACATCACGCGCGACATCCCGAACGTCGGCGAGGAAGCGCTCCGCAACCTCGACGAAGCCGGCATCGTCTACATCGGTGCCGAAGTCGGCCCGGGCGACATTCTGGCCGGCAAGATCACCCCCAAGGGTGAATCGCCGATGACGCCGGAAGAAAAGCTGCTGCGCGCGATCTTCGGTGAAAAGGCCAGCGACGTGCGCGACACCTCGCTTCGCCTGCCGCCGGGCGTGTCGGGCACGGTCGTCGAAGTCCGCGTCTTCAACCGTCACGGTATCGACAAGGACGAACGTGCGATCGCGATCGAACGCGAAGAGATCGAACGTCTGAAGCAGGACGCCGACGACGAACGCGCGATCCTCAACCGTGCGACCTTCTCGAGCCTCAAGGAACTGCTCATCGGTCAGGCGACCAGCGCAGTGCCGAAGGGCCTGAAGAAGGGCGATGTCGTCACCGAAGAGATGCTGGTCGACCTCGACCGCGCCGACTGGTGGAAGCTGGCCGTTGTCGAAGACAATGCCCAGGCCGCCCTCGAAGCGATCAAGGCGCAGTATGACGAAGCGATCAAGCGGATCAGCGCGAAATATGAAGATCGCGTCGAGAAGCTGCAGCGCGGCGACGAACTCGCCCCGGGCGTGCTCAAGATGGTCAAGGTCTTCGTTGCCGTGAAGCGCAAGCTTCAGTCGGGCGACAAGATGGCCGGCCGTCACGGCAACAAGGGCATCATCAGCCGCATCCTGCCGATCGAGGACATGCCGTTCCTCGAAGACGGGACGCACGTCGACTTCGTTCTGAACCCGCTGGGCGTGCCGTCGCGCATGAACGTCGGGCAGATCCTCGAAACGCACCTCGGTTGGGCATCGCGCGGTTTCGGCCGCCAGATCACCGCGGCGCTCGAGGATTGGCGCATGGCGAACCCGGACCCCGAAGCGGGCGCTCCGCCCGAGGCGGTTCGCGAAGCGCTGCTGCAGGCCTATGGCGATGAATATGCCGACGAAATCAAGGCGCGCAGCGTCGATGAAGTCGTCGAACTCGCCGGAAACCTGTCGGTCGGCGTGCCCTTCGCAACCCCGGTGTTCGACGGCGCGCGCGAAGGCGATGTGTCGGCGATGCTGGAACGCGCCGGTCTCGACCGGTCGGGTCAGGTCGATCTGTACGACGGCCGCACCGGCGACCGTTTCGACCGCAAGGTGACGGTGGGATATATGTATATCCTGAAGCTGCATCACTTGGTCGACGACAAGATCCACGCGCGTTCGATCGGGCCGTACTCGCTTGTCACCCAGCAGCCGCTGGGCGGTAAGGCGCAGTTCGGTGGCCAGCGCTTCGGTGAAATGGAGGTCTGGGCACTCCAGGCCTATGGCGCCGCGTACACGCTGCAGGAAATGCTGACGGTGAAGTCCGATGACGTGATCGGCCGCACGAAGGTTTACGAAGCGATCGTCAAGGGCGACGATACCTTCGAGGCCGGCATTCCCGAAAGCTTCAACGTGCTCGTCAAGGAAATGCGCTCGCTGGGCCTCAACGTCGAGCTTTCTTCCTATTCGGAAGAAGACCCCGACGAAGGTCCGGAAGCCCTTCCCGAAGCCGCCGAATAAGATTTTTCCTCACCCCTCTCGCGCCGCGCGAGAGGGGAAGATGGAGCTAGAATATGAACCAGCTTACCAACTTCATGAATCCGGTCGCGAAGCCCGAAACCTTCGACATGATCAAGATCGGCATTGCGAGCCCCGAGCGTATCCGCTCGTGGTCGTTCGGCGAGATCAAGAAGCCCGAAACGATCAACTACCGCACGTTCAAGCCCGAGCGTGACGGCCTGTTCTGCGCGCGCATTTTCGGTCCGATCAAGGATTATGAATGCCTGTGCGGCAAGTATAAGCGTATGAAATACAAGGGCATCGTCTGCGAAAAATGCGGTGTCGAAGTCACGGTGACCAAGGTCCGCCGCGAGCGCATGGGCCATATCGAGCTCGCCGCGCCCGTCGCGCACATCTGGTTCCTGAAGTCGCTGCCGTCGCGCATCGGCCTGCTGCTCGACATGCAGCTGAAGCAGCTCGAACGCGTCCTCTATTTCGAAGCCTATATCGTTCTTGAGCCGGGCCTGACCCCGCTCGAGAAGTTCCAGCTTCTGACCGAAGACGAACTGCTCGACGCGCAGGACGAATATGGCGAAGACGCTTTCTCGGCCGGCATCGGCGCCGAGGCGATCCGCGTGCTCCTCGAAAATCTCGATCTGGAGCAGGAACGCATCGATCTGATGGAGGACCTCGCGACGACCAAGTCGGAGCTGAAGCCCAAGAAGATCATCAAGCGCCTCAAGGTCGTGGAATCGTTCATCGAATCGGGCAACCGTCCCGAGTGGATGATCCTCGAAGTCGTGCCGGTCATCCCGCCCGAACTGCGCCCGCTGGTGCCGCTCGATGGCGGCCGCTTCGCGACGTCGGACTTGAACGACCTCTATCGCCGTGTGATCAACCGTAACAACCGTTTGAAGCGCCTGATGGAACTGCGTGCGCCGGACATCATCGTCCGCAACGAAAAGCGCATGTTGCAGGAAGCTGTCGACGCGCTGTTCGATAACGGCCGCCGCGGTCGCACGATCACGGGTGCCAACAAGCGTCCGCTGAAATCGCTGTCCGACATGCTCAAGGGCAAGCAGGGCCGCTTCCGTCAGAACCTGCTCGGCAAGCGCGTCGACTATTCGGGCCGTTCGGTCATCGTGACCGGTCCCGAACTCAAGCTGCACCAGTGCGGCCTGCCGAAGAAGATGGCGCTCGAGCTGTTCAAGCCGTTCATCTACGCGCGTCTCGACGCCAAGGGTCTGTCGATGACCCTGAAGCAGGCGAAGAAGTGGGTCGAAAAGGAACGCAAGGAAGTCTGGGACATCCTCGACGAAGTCATTCGCGAGCATCCGGTCCTGCTGAACCGCGCCCCGACGCTTCACCGCCTTGGCATCCAGGCGTTCGAGCCCGTGCTGATCGAAGGCAAGGCGATCCAGCTTCACCCGCTGGTCTGCGCCGCGTTCAACGCCGACTTCGACGGTGACCAGATGGCCGTTCACGTCCCGCTGAGCCTCGAGGCGCAGCTGGAAGCGCGCGTGCTGATGATGTCGACGAACAACATCCTCAGCCCCGCGAACGGCAAGCCGATCATCGTTCCGTCGCAGGACATGGTGCTGGGTCTCTATTATCTCTCGATGGAGCGCGAAGGCGAGCCGGGCGAGGGGATGCTCCTGGCCGATATGGCCGAGGTGCATCAGGCGCTGTTCACCGGCGCGGTCACGCTGCACACCAAGGTGGTGAGCCGCGTCCCGCAGACCGACGAGCAGGGCAATGAGTATCTCAAGCGCTTTGAGACCACGCCGGGCCGCATGCTCATCGGCGAATGCCTGCCGAAGTCGCACACCGTGCCCTTCGACGTCGTCAACCGCCTTCTGACCAAGAAGGAAATCGGCGACGTGATCGACCAAGTCTATCGTCACACCGGCCAGAAAGAGACCGTGCTGTTCGCCGACGCCATCATGGCGCTGGGCTTCCGCAACGCGTTCAAGGCCGGTATTTCCTTCGGCAAGGATGACATGATCATCCCCGAGTCCAAGGAAGGCATGGTCAACGAAACCCGCGCCTTGGTGAAGGATTTCGAGCAGCAGTATCAGGACGGCCTGATCACGCAGCAGGAAAAGTACAACAAGGCGATCGACGCCTGGTCGCAGTGCGGCGACAAGGTCGCGAACGCGATGATGGACGAAATCCGCGCCGAGCCGAAGGACCCGAAGACGGGCCGCCTGGCCCCGATCAACTCCATCTACATGATGGCGCACTCGGGTGCTCGTGGTTCGCAGGCCCAGATGAAGCAGCTCGCCGGTATGCGCGGCCTGATGGCCAAGCCGTCGGGCGAGATCATCGAAACGCCGATCATCTCGAACTTCAAGGAAGGCCTCACCGTTCTTGAGTATTTCAACTCGACCCACGGTGCGCGTAAGGGTCTGGCCGATACGGCGCTCAAGACGGCGAACTCGGGTTACCTGACCCGCCGTCTGGTCGACGTGTCGCAGGACTGCGTCGTGATCGAGGAAGATTGCGGCACCGAACGCGGCATGGAAATGCGCGCCATCATTCAGGGCGGTTCGACGATCGCCTCGCTGGGTGAGCGCATCCTCGGCCGTACGACGCTCGAAGATGTTACCGACAAGGACGGCAATGTCATCGCTCCGGTGGGCACGCTGCTCGACGAAGCGACGACGCAGCGGATCGAAGATGCCGAGGTCCAGTCGGTGAAGATCCGTTCGCCGCTGGTCTGCGAAGCGACGCTGGGTGTTTGCGGCAAATGCTATGGCCGTGACCTTGCCCGCGGTACGCCGGTCAACATCGGTGAAGCTGTCGGCGTTATCGCCGCGCAGTCGATCGGTGAGCCCGGCACGCAGCTGACGATGCGTACGTTCCACATCGGTGGTGCGGCGCAGGTCAACGAACAGTCGAACGCCGAAGCGATTTCGGACGGTACGATCGAATATCGCGACATGGCGACGATCGTCGACCAGCGTGGCCGCCGTCTGGCGCTGTCGCGTTCGGGCGAAATCGCGATCATCGACGCCGAAGGCCGCGAACGCGCGACGCACAAGCTGCCCTATGGTGCGCAGATCATGCACAAGGACGGCGAGAAGGTGAAGAAGGGCGACCGGATTGCCGAATGGGATCCGTTCACCATGCCGCTCATCACCGAAAAGCAGGGCGTCGTGAAGTATCAGGATCTGGAAGACACCAAGACCCTGATCGAACAGGTCGACGAAGCGACGGGCATCGCCCAGCGCGTCGTGATCGAATATCGCTCGGCGGGCCGTTCCAAGAAGGAAGACCTGCAGCCGCGCCTGACCTTGCTCGACGATCAGTCGGGTGAAGCGGCACGCTACCTGCTCGCGGTCGGCACGATGCTGTCGGTCGAGGACGGACAGGAAGTGCAGGCGGGCGACGTTCTGGCGCGTGTCAGCCGCGAAGCGTCGAAGACGCGCGACATCACCGGCGGTCTGCCGCGTGTTGCCGAGCTGTTCGAGGCCCGCATTCCGAAGGACAACAGCGTTATCGCGAAGATCAGCGGCCGCATTGAATTCGTCAAGGATTACAAGGCGAAGCGCAAGATCGCGATCGTTCCGGAAGAAGGCGATTCGATCGAGTATCTCATTCCCAAGTCGAAGGTCCTGGAAGTGCAGGAAGGCGACCAGGTCAAGCGCGGCGATGCGCTGATCAGCGGTTCGCCGAACCCGCACGACATCCTCGACGTCATGGGTGTGGAGGCCCTCGCCGAATATCTCGTCGCGGAAATCCAGGAAGTCTATCGACTGCAGGGTGTGAAGATCAACGACAAGCACATCGAGGTGATCGTTCGCCAGATGCTGCAGAAGGTCGAGATCACGACCGGCGGCGACACCACGCTGCTGCCGGGCGAACAGCTCGATTATCTGGAGATGATGGAATATAACGCCAAGCTGCCGAAGAACGGCGTGCCGGCAGAGGGCCGTCCGGTCCTGCTCGGCATCACCAAGGCGTCGCTGCAGACCCGCAGCTTCGTTTCGGCGGCGTCCTTCCAGGAGACGACCCGCGTTCTCACCGAGGCTTCGGTGCAGGGCAAGATCGACTCGCTGCAGGGCCTCAAGGAGAATGTCATCGTCGGCCGCCTCATCCCGGCGGGTACCGGCGCTGCCATGAACCGCGTTCGCGTCACCGCGTCGAGCAAGGATGCCGCCCTGCGCGCATCGATGCGCGCCGCGAACCAGGCGCATCTGATCGCGCCGCAGACCGCAGCCGAAGAGCATGCCGCCGAACTGGCGCAGGGCCCTGAAGCTGCGATCGGCAACGATCCGCTGGGCACTGTCGAAGGTGAAACCCACGGCAGCGATGCCGATGCCGGCGATTACCTGATCAAGGGCGACGAGGCGTAAGCCTGACCTTCGCTCTCGGGTGAAAGCCTGAAAAGATTGGCCCCGCCGGAGCGATCCGGCGGGGCTTTTTCTTTGTCGCCGAGCTGATAGCCTGTTCGCCTCAACGGGAGGGAGAGGGCGATGCGAGTCTATCTATTCGGCGCGGCGCTGCTGGCCGGCGTGCTGCCGGCACAGGCGCAGGACAACAGCAATATCCAGGGCGAGGTGGTGGTGACAGCACAGCGTGCGTCGGCCGATTATCTTTCGGACGAACAGACGGTCGTCGGGTTGCGCCGCGCCGCGGACAGCGCGATCCAGCCGGTGCAATTCACTTCCGATTCGCGCGACGAGGATATGCGCAAGCGCGAGATCCATGCGATGCTCGAGGCCGCGATCCGGCGAGCTGACGGCGCCGGCATCGAGCTCGTCACCGGCGAATTCGAACTCACCAAGCTGACTCTCGCCAATTTCAAGGATCTGGTCTTTGGGCGCGGCCAGCGGCCGGACACGAGCGAGATCGAACTCTATGTAAAGGCAAGCCTCGCGGGGTCGGTCGGCAGCGCGCAGGGACGGATCGACAATTTCATCAAGGCGGTGCCGCCGAATGGCCGCGCGCTGCTGGAAAAGAATGGCGCGATCACGCTGACGATCATCAATCCCGACCAATATCGCCCGGAGATCGTCAAGCTCGTCGCGGCAGAGGCGCTCAAGACGGCGGGTGCCTTTGGACCCGATTATGGGGTCGAGGTCGCGGGGCTCAACGAGCAACTCATCTGGGCCCAGGCTAGCGCGACGGAAGTGTTTCTCTATATCCCCTATCGCTTCACTGTCCGGCCAAAAGGGTAAGCGACCCGCGCCGGAAGGGCCCGTTTTACCGGATGCTAACCATGTATCGTTAGGCTTGGCCGCCGATGCATGCCAGCCATGGGCATGCAAATTTGGGGGCAAGTCTGGCAAATGCAGATCGCGCGCGGTTTCCCTTGGCGCTGGGCCTTATGGTGGCTCGTGTTGCCGAACCTGGCGTTCATCGCCATGTGGCCGATCGGCGGGCCAAGGATGGCGGTGCCGATGACGATATGCGGCGTGATCACCCTGCTGGCGTCGGGCTGGAGCCATCATCCCGCGCGGACAATGCTCGCCATCGCCATGTTTGCCTTCAGCCTGATGCTCTACACGACGATGTCGTTCAATCTCGAACCGACAGAGATGCTGAATTCGATCGAATTTGCGGGTGAGCTCGATCCTATCCAGTCGCCCGAATATCTGCTTGGCGGCCTGTTGCTGGTGGCATCGCTTGTTGCGCTCGTCGTGCTCGGACCGAGGATTCCGCCGCTCAGGACGCGCGACCATAGGATTCTGGCCGTTGCTCTGATTCTGTTGCTGATCAACGCCGATGTGTTTGCAACCGCCGCGACGCGCGGTTCCTATAAGATGCGTGCACCCGAAGGCGCACCGGTCGATTCCGCTGTGATTCAGAACGATATCGGGCCTGCGACGGTCAAAGCCCGGAACCTGCTGGTGATTGTGGTCGAATCCTGGGGCGTCTCGTCCGATCCCTACGACCGCGCGCTGCAGGATCGGCTCTGGAACCCGGGGCGATGGAGCGCGCGTTACGAGGTGACGCGCGGCAAGAGCCGTTATTACGGGTCGACAACGAGCGCCGAACTGCGCGAGCTTTGCGGCGTCTGGTCGGCAGGTTTCAAATCCTATGATTTCGACCACGCCGATTGCCTGCCGGAAAAATTTCGCGCCGCGGGTTTTCGGGTCGAGGCGCTGCACAGCTTCAACGGCATCTTCTTCGATCGCGCCATCTGGTATCCGAAGATCGGTTTCGAGCGCGCATTGTTCGCGAAAGAACTGATCGCGATGGGGGCCGATCGGTGCAGCGGCAGCGTGTTTCCGGGCGCGTGCGATAATGACATCCCGCGCCTGATCGGCCAGCGGCTGCGCGAAGCTCCGGGCCAGCGCAAATTTCTCTATTGGCTCACTCTCAACGGTCATATTCCGGTGCCGGCCAATCCGGAGTTGGGCACCGATAATTGCCGGATTGGCGATGCGGCGTGGCGCGACCAATATCCGATGTTGTGTCGCGGCTTCGAATTGCAGCGCCAACTTGCCGACGGCATCACGACCGAAATCATGAAGCCCGATTTCCCGGATACCGACATTTTAATCGTCGGCGACCATATGCCGCCCTATTTCAACCGCGATATGCGCGTGCGGTTCGACGCTGCACATGTCCCCTGGATCATGCTGCGCAGTCGGCAAGGTGGCAAACCGCTCGCGCCAGCCCGCGCCGCGTCATAATGAAAAGGGCTCACCGGGGTGGCCGGTGAGCCCTTGGTCCTGGGAATGTGCGGGCCGGTGCGACTGCGCCTGTAAGGCGTCCGGCCCTTGGCTGTCCTAGGGCGCGAGGATCGCGACGGCGAGGTACAGCAGCAGAGGCAGGCCGAAGCCCAAAAGCGTCAGGGCAACAAAGCCGACGCGCGTCCACAAGACGTCGATGCCGAACTGGTCTGACATCCCGGCGCATACGCCGAAGATCATCCCGTCGCGACGATTCTTGCGAAAACCCTGTTTCATTTCTTTCCTTTCCATCCCGGCCAGATGGCCGGCGTTTACTGGCTGCTAGCGGGGGCTGGTCAGGCGACCAGCCCACCGAAATGTGCAGCGTTCGGGCCGACAGCGGCGAGGAACATCATCGAGCAGTAAAGCGAGGCAACGGCGGCGATCGCGTAGCTCTTGAACGAGTCGACATTGAAATTGGCCATGATATTTTTCCTTCCATGAACCTTCCATCCGGCCATCCGGTGGATGCCAACAGTATTGCAGGGACCGTGCCAATTTCATTCATCGGCGGTTAACTGCGGTTTTTCGGTTTGCGAAAGATTATTTCAGCGCGAAAAATACGCTAAGATGGTGAAAATTCCCGCTAGTCGGAAAATATTTGGCGGAACCGGGCGCGGCGCCGGGCTGGTATCGCGCAAGGGGCTGGGGTAGGCGAAAAACAGATGACGCTGACCCGCCTTTCGCTGACCGATTTTCGCAATCATGCCGGCGCGGACATGGCGGCCGCCCCCGGGCTTGTCGCGCTGTATGGCGACAATGGCGCGGGCAAGACCAATATATTGGAAGCGATCTCGCTGCTCGCGCCGGGCCGCGGGCTGCGCCGCGCGGCGCTGTCCGACATGGTGCGCGACGGGGCGAGCGGCGGCTTCGCGGTCTTCGCCGAGGTTCAGGCGGGCGCCGACCTTGCGCCGGTGGCGCTGGGGACCGGGATCGAGGCCGCACAGCCCGGGCGGCGGATCGTCCGCATCAATGGCGCGACCGCTGCGGCGACGGCGCTGGGTGACTGGCTGGCGGTGCTGTGGCTCACCCCCGCGATGGATCGGCTGTTCGTCGAGACGGCGGGCAACCGGCGGCGCTTCCTCGACCGGCTTGTGCTCGCGCTAGACCCACGGCACGCGCAGCACAGCAATCGGTACGAGGCGGCGCTCCGCGCACGGGGCAAGCTGCTCGCCGATCCCGCGCAAGCCGACAAGCAATGGCTCACAATCCTCGAGGCGCAGCTCGCCGAGCATGGCGCGGCGATGGACGCGGCGCGGCAGCATATGCTCGCCGGCTTGTCCGCCGAGCTTGCGGGGCAGCCCGACGCGCCCTTCGCGCGGCCGTTATTGACGCTGGTCGACAGCGATGGGGTGGCGCGTGAGGGGGCGCACGATGTCGAGGCGCTGAAAATGCTCTTCGCATCGCGCCGGCGCATCGACGCGGCGGCGGGCCGGGCGACCGCCGGGCCGCACCGCGACGATCTGTCCGCCGTCCACGCCGCGACCGGTCGCGCGGCGGCGCGTTGCTCGACGGGCGAGCAAAAGGCGATGCTGCTATCGCTTGTCCTTGCGCACAGCGACAGTGTTGCGCGCGCGCGTGGGCAGCGGCCGGTGCTGCTCCTCGACGAGGTTGCGGCGCATCTCGACCCGCTGCGGCGCGGCGCGCTTTACGAGCGGCTGGCGGGGCAGGGCGGGCAGGCGTGGCTGACGGGGACCGAGGCGGCGCTGTTCGACGACATGCCGGGGCCGGTCACGCGCTTTCGCATCAGCGGTGGGCGGATCGCCGCAGGTTAGGCGCTCCGATCAGGTCGTAGCGGCGCCTGCAATCGATTTCAGCAGGCCGAAGAACTGCCCGAGCTTCGCCGTCAATTCCGTCCATGCGGGATCGTCGCTGGCCCAAGCGACCGACAGCAAGATGGCAAAAAACGCAATGCCCAAACCGAGGGGGATGCGGCCGACCATGACCTGTTGGTCATAGCTGCATCCATCTTCATCGGTCAGCGGCATCCGATCGGCAATTTCCCGGTTCTTCGGCGGCTTGCCGGCTACTTCCCGTGCGAAATCCTCGAGGCTCATAACGCTGCTCCGCTGATCTCGATCAGCATATCGCGCCAGCGTAAATGATCTGTTGCCGCCGGATTTGGCAACCTGTCGTCGCCTTAGAGGATCTCGTGCACCCGGTCCTGCGGGCGGCACAGTCTTACGCCCTTGTCGGTTTCGACGAAGGGGCGTTCAACATAGGCAGGATTGGCGGCCATCGCGGCGACGATTTCATCTTCGCTCGCGTCCTTCAGGCCGCGTTCCTCGGCATCGGTCCCGCGCAGGCGCAGCGCGTCGCGGGCGGTGAGGCCGGCGTCCTTGAACAGCTGGCGGAGCTTGTCCTCGCTGTACGGATTTTTGAGATATTCGACGACGGTCAGCGCGACGCCGGGCGTTTCCTGGAGGATCGCCAGCGTCTTGCGCGAGGTGCCGCAAGCGGGGTTGTGCCAGATGGTCGCGTTCATGTGTCGGCGTCCTAACGAGAGCTTACAGCAGCGTAAACCCGCTATTCATGGCAGATATGGCACAACTTCCCGCATGAAGGGGAACCACCAGCTTGCCTTTCCCGGTCCGAATGCGACATGCAAAGTCGTGGGGACCGTCAATGGGCGGCCGATGCGGGGTTGTTGCTCAAAGTGAATGAATTGATTGATCGCAGGGCGTTGTTGGCCGGGATCGCAGGTGTGGGGGCACTGGCCGCCACGTCGGCGCGCGCGCAACTGCCCAACTGGATTCAGCAGCCGGTTGCGCCCTTGCCGCCGCCGGTCGACTATATTGCCGTAGCGAAGAAGCAGCTCGCGATGCAGGGACGCAATATCCCGCAGAGCGACCGCGTCGGCGTGGTCGATTTCGGCCTGCCGTCGTCGCGTCCGCGCTTTGCGCTCGTCGACATGGTCGCGGGCAAGGTCGAGATGTTCCCGGTGACGCACGGGCGCGGGTCGGACCCGCAGCACGACGGCTGGCTCAAGAGCTTTTCGAACCGCATGGGGTCGCTCGCGACCTCGCGCGGTGCGTATCGCACGAGCGATTATTATTGGGGCTCGAACGGATCGTCGATGCGCCTCGCGGGACTGGAGCCCGACAATTACTCGGCCGACCAGCGTGCGATCGTCGTGCATGGCGCATGGTACGCCGACCCGGCGCTAATCGCGACGCAGGGGAAGCTGGGGCGCAGCGAGGGCTGTTTCGTCTTTGGCGAAGAGCTGCTCCCGATGATCCTATACAAGCTCGGGCCGGGGCGCCTGCTGTTCGCCGACCGGCTGAGCGAACCGCCACCGATGCCGAAGCTGTTCGAGCTGCCGCCAGCCGATCCGCTGCCGGGGATGGAGAATATGCGGCGCGCGAGCTCGGTCAGCGGGCCGCTGCCGAAGACGGCGGATTGATAATCAGCGTCGTGTGGCGGATGGGGAGCGGACGCCGTTTCCCTTTCCTTCGTCATCCCGGACTTGATCCGGGATCCCGCTTTTTTGACGCGCAGATTGCCTTTGATCTCAAGCGGGACCCCGGATCAAGTCCGGGGTGACGACAAAAGCTACGGAAGCTTCCGGTCGCAAAGCGGCCGTTCAATAAATCCCTGAAGTCCCTGGCGTCGTCGCGCGCGCGGTCGTGACCGTCGGCACGACCGCAGGCGGCGTTGGCGCGATGATCGTTGCGGTCGGGCGGCCGGGCTGCGAGAAGCTCGCCACCACGGGCGCATCGCGGCCATAGATGTCGGCGAGCTTTTTCACGCCGCCCTTGCCGTCGGGAATGACGGTCCAATAGGCGACATAGACGGGGAAGGGGCTGTCGAAGCCGAAGCGCGTTGTCTCGCCACTGGCGATCGCCTCACCAAACTCTTCGGGGCTCTTGCCCGCGAACATCACCGCCATCAGGCCCGAGAAATGGAGCGCGCGCTCGGTGCGGATGCAGCCATGGCTGAACGCGCGTGCGGCGGCGGCGAAGGCGCCCTTCGACGGGGTGTCGTGCAGATAGATGGCATGCGGGTTGAGCATCTCCATCTTCATCACGCCGAGCGCGTTGTTCGCACCGGCCTTTTGCACGACCGACAGGGTCTTTCCGCTGCCGGTCCAGGTATAACCCTGCGCGCGCGCAGCGGCGGGGTTGCGCGCGATCGTAGCGCCGATGCCTTCGTTGATGATGCTGCGCGGCAGCGTCCAGGTCGGGTTGACGATGATGCCCGTCGCCATCGGGTTGAGCTGCGGCGTCGGGGTCGAATTCTTGCCGACGACGGCCTTGTGCGTCGCGATGATCGTGCCGCCGTGGACGACGCGGGTCAGATATTCGGGAACGTTGCTGACGACGTAGCGTTCGCCGAGCGCGCGCGGCATCCAGCGCCAGCGTTCCATGTTGACGCGGATCGCATTGGCATCGGCGGGGGTTTTCGCTTTCTTGAGCGAGGCCTTGAGCGCCGCGAAGTCGGGATGCACGGGGTCGAGCGTTGCGAGCGTTTCGCTCACCGTGCCCGCGCCGAGCGCGGCGGCGAGCAGCGAGAGCAGGGGCTCGTTATCGCCATCGCTGTCGACCATGAACCATTGTTTGCGCGCGGCATTCGGCGTGCGCCCGTCGCGCAGGTGCGTCGCGAGCAGCAGGAAGGTGTCGGTCGCGGTCTTGTCGAGCCGCGCCTGGTCGCCGCCCATGATCGCCGCGGCGAGCGCGTCGGGGCTATAATCCTTGGGAAACAGGCCCTCGGCGCCGACGCCTTCGATCGAGACGAGCAACGCTTCGGCATTCTGCTTCGTCCAGCTCGGCAAATTCGCCTCGGCCGCGGTTTCGACTACGGGCGCGTCGTCCTTCACCTTGTCGGGCTGAAGGATCACCGAATCCTCCTTGACCCCCGGCTGCGCCAAAGCGGGCGCCGCGAGCAGGCTGAGAGGAAGGAGTAGCGCCGCAGTGTGACGCGCGGAAAAGGGAGCGTTTTTGGCCATGGTTAAAGGCCATAGCCAAAAAGCATCCACAGTTAAAGTGAGCTGCCGCACAGTTCGGCGCAACCGCACTTTCGTCACCCCGGACTTGATCCGGGGTCCATGACGACGGTGTGGAGATGGACCCCGGATCAAGTCCGGGGTGACGAATGGGGTTTAGCCCTTCGCCGCTTCATCCTGCTTGGCCAGCCATTCCTCGAGCCACTTGATCGTATAGTCGCCGTGGATGACGTCAGGATCGGCGAGCAGCGCCTGATGCAGCGGGATGTTCGTCTTGACCCCCGCGATCACCATTTCCTCGAGCGCGCGGCGCATCCGCATCATGCAGCTTTCACGCGTGCGGCCATAAACGATCAGCTTGCCGATCATGCTGTCGTAATAGGGCGGGATCGAATAGCCGGCGTAGAGCCCGCTATCGACGCGGACATGCATGCCGCCGGCGGCGTGATAGTTGGTGACCTTTCCGGGCGATGGCAGGAAGGTGCGCGGATCTTCGGCATTGATGCGGCATTCCATCGCATGGCCGCGGAATTCCAAGTCTTCCTGCTTGACCGACAGGCCCGCGCCGCCCGCGATACGGATCTGTTCGCGGACGAGGTCGAAGCCGGTGATCATCTCGGTCACCGGATGCTCGACCTGGATGCGCGTGTTCATCTCGATGAAGAAGAATTCGCCATTTTCCCACAGGAACTCGATCGTGCCGGCGCCGCGATAACCCATTTTCGCCATCGCATCGGCGCAGATGCCGCCCATGCGCGCGCGTTCCTCGGCCGAAATGATCGGCGAGGGGGCTTCTTCGAGCACCTTCTGGTGGCGGCGCTGCAGCGAGCAGTCGCGTTCGCCGAGGTGGATGGCGTTGCCCTTGCCGTCGCCGAACACCTGGAATTCGATGTGGCGCGGGTTGCCGAGATATTTTTCCATGTAAACGGTCGGGTCGCCAAAGGCGGCCGCCGCTTCGGACGAGGCCTGACCCATCAGGCTTTCGAGGCTGTCCTCGTCGGGGACGACCTTCATGCCGCGCCCGCCGCCGCCCGAGGCGGCCTTGATCAGCACCGGATAGCCGATTTCCTTCGCGAGCGTCTTCGTCTCTTCGCTGAAGGTCACGGCGCCGGGCGAGCCCGGAACGACGGGGAGGCCGAGCGCGACCGCAGTGCGCTTTGCTTCGACCTTGTCGCCCATCGTGCGGATATGCTCGGGCTTCGGCCCGACGAAGACCATGTCGTGCGCCTCGATGATCTCGGCGAAGCGCTCGTTTTCGGACAGGAAGCCATAGCCGGGGTGGATCGCGTCGGCGCCGGTGATTTCGGCGGCCGAGATGATCGCGGGGATGTTGAGATAGCTGTCCTTCGCCGCCGGCGGGCCGATGCACACCGCCTCGTCGGCGAGGCGGACGTGCATCGCGTCGGCGTCGGCGGTCGAGTGGACCGCGACGGTCTTGATGCCCATTTCGTGGCACGCGCGATGGATGCGCAGCGCGATCTCGCCGCGGTTGGCGATCAGGAGTTTTTCAATGCCCATGGGTGGGGCCTCAGCCGATGGTGAACAGCGGCTGGTCGAATTCGACCGGCTGGCTGTTCTCGACATGCACGGCCTTGAGCGTGCCCGATGCCGGCGCGACGATCGGGTTCATCACCTTCATCGCCTCGATGATCAGGATCGTGTCGCCAGCCTTCACTGCCGAGCCGACGGCGGCGAAATTGGGCGCGCTCGGTTCGGGGGCGAGATAGACGGTGCCGACCATCGGCGACTTCACGGCGTCGACGAAGCTGTCGGCTGCGGGCGCGGCGGCAGCGGGTGCAGCAGCCGGAGCGGCTGGCGCCGCGGCAGGGGCCGCGACGGGCGCGGGCGCGTATGCAACCGGCGCCGCGGCGGCGTTCAGTTGGCGCGCAACGCGAATCTTGCGCTCGCCATCCTCGACTTCGATTTCGGACAATCCGGTATCGTCGAGCAGCTCGGCGAGCGCGCGGACATAGGCCGGATCGATGTTGATGCCATTGTCTTTATGGTCACCCATGAGAATTTTTCCTGTTGTTGCGGCGTTGTCGGTGCAACGCCCTGACCCCGTTTTTTGATGCGCCCTATTGTCAGAGACGGGCGGCGGCGTCCAGCGCCAGCGTGTAGCTTTCCGCGCCGTGACCGGCATAATGGTCGACCGCCGCCATGCCTACATAGCTGATATGACGGAACTCTTCGCGCTTCATCGGGTCCGAAAGATGGACCTCGATCACCGGCACCTTGATCGACTTGATCGCGTCGTGAATCGCGATCGAAGTGTGCGTATAGCCGCCGGCGTTGAGCAACACGGCCTTGGCGCCCGCGACATAGGCCTCGTGCAGCCAGTCGATCAGCACGCCTTCGTGGTTCGTCTGGCGGCACTCGACGCGGAGGCCGAGGTCGGCCGCTTGCGCTTCGAGCCGCGCGTGGATGTCGTTCAGCGTGTCGTGGCCGTAAATCTCGGGCTCGCGCGTGCCGAGCAGGTTGAGATTGGGGCCGGAGAAGACAAAGACGGTCGGCTTGTCGGTCAAAGCATGGTCTTTCGGTTGCTACGCAATGCGCTCCCCCTATATGGGCTGCTCGGCAAAGGCAAAGCAAGGCGGCTACGCGGTGATTTCTGTGATCCTCAATGGCGAAACACGGCAGGTGCGCGAGGGCAGCGTAGCCGATCTCGTTGCTTCGCTCGGCCTCGATGTGAAAAAGGTCGCCGTCGAGCGCAATCGCGCGATCGTCCCGCGCTCGACGCTCGCCGATGTTGCGCTCGCCGAGGGCGATGCGCTGGAAATCGTTCATTTCGTAGGAGGCGGGTGTTGACCGACACTTGGAGTGTTGCCGGACGGACGTTCACGTCGCGGCTGATTGTCGGGACCGGCAAATATAAGGATTTCGAGCAGAATGCCGCTGCGGTCGAAGCGTCGGGCGCCGAGATCGTCACCGTAGCGGTGCGCCGCGTCAATGTGTCGGACCCGAATGCGCCGATGCTGACCGATTATATCGATCCCAAGAAGATCACCTATTTGCCCAACACAGCGGGCTGCTTCAACGCCGATGACGCGATCCGTACGCTGCGGCTGGCGCGCGAGGCGGGGGGCTGGGATCTGGTGAAGCTCGAGGTGCTCGGCGAGGCGAAGACGCTTTATCCGAACATGCGCGAGACGCTGGAGGCGACCGAAGTGCTCGCGAAAGAGGGCTTCCTGCCGATGGTCTATTGCGTCGACGACCCGATCGCCGCGAAGCAGCTTGAGGACGCGGGCGCGGTCGCGGTGATGCCGCTCGGCGCGCCGATCGGGTCGGGGCTGGGCATCCAGAACCGCGTCACGATCCGCCTGATCGTCGAGGGCGCGTCGGTGCCGGTGCTCGTCGATGCCGGCGTCGGTACCGCGAGCGACGCAGCGGTGGCGATGGAACTCGGTTGCGACGGTGTGCTGATGAACACCGCGATCGCCGAGGCCAAGGACCCGATCCGCATGGCGCGCGCGATGAAGTTGGCGGTCGAGGCGGGGCGCGATGCCTATCTGTCGGGACGCATGGGGCTTCGCAAATATGCCGATCCGTCGAGCCCGCTGGCAGGGTTGATTTGAGCGGCGGCTAGCGACCGGGAGCTGCCGATAGAGATGTGAACCCCGGCGAAAGCCGGGGCACAGAATTTCAACGCCGACCTTGCGCTTTTCCGCACTGGGCCCCGGCTTTCGCCGGGGTGCACAAAGGGCAACTCACCACCCCCGAGCGGACGCGCATTAGTCTTTCCTTTGCAACGCCTTGTCCCGCGCGGCGCAACGCGGGGCGTTCCCACCCGTTCTTCCTGCACGAGGCGAGCCCCTCCCGCCTCTGAAAAGCCAAGGAGATTCCCCATGGGTGAACTGACCGAAAAGGCAAAAGGCATCGCCAATGAAGCTGCCGGCAATGTGAAGCAGGCGGCCGGCAAGGCAACCGACAACGAGCGCCTTCGTGCCGAAGGCGAGGCGCAGGAGCGCAAGGGCGAAGCCCAGAATCTGAAGGGCAAGGTCCAAGGCGCGCTCGGCGACAAGATCTGACCGCTTGCTCGTCACGCAAGCAAAGAAAAAGGCCCCGGGATCCCTCTCCCCGGGGCCTTTTTCTGTAATGCTATGACTGGCTTATTTGCCGCCGGACGCCACCAGGTCGACATCGGTCATGCCGCCGTCGCGGCGCGCCATGACGACATAGGCGAGATCGCCCTTCGTCCCGCCGAGCATATGTTCGTTTCCGTTGACGCGGTGGTCGCTGGTGTAGCCGGCGCGGATTGCCATTGTGTGATAATAGTCGAGCACGCCCTGTATCGAGGCCGCGGTCTGGAAATTGACGACGCGGATGTTGCACTTGCCGCCGGCGATGCCCGCAGCTTCGCGGAGCGTCGCGCGCGGATAGACTTTGAATGCGGCGGGCAGGCGGTCGGCCCATGCGTTGCTGTAGGTCAGCTTCGCGTCGCAGCTGCCCTTTTGCTGGTCGCGCGCGAGCGCGCCGATCGTGACGGGGCGCTTTTGCGTTTCGCAGCCGTCGCAGCCAGCCTCGAAGGGCAGGGCCTTTGGCGCGGTGAGCAATTTCCCCGCAGCCTGCGCCGCCGCAGCTTCGGCCGCGGTCGCGGCCTTGCCGCCCGCGATGCCGGGAACGCCGCCGTCGACGGGCTTGTTGCCCGGACCCACGGCATTCCTGTTCGACTGCCCGGCAAGCTTGGGATCGACCATGATCTTGTCTTCGAGCGAGCCCTTGATCGCGGGATCGTCGCTCGTCAGCCCGTCGTCGAGCGGCGCGAGATCGGCTTTGGCCGTGGGATTGTCCCGGCACCCGGCGAGCGGTGCCGCCGCCATCAGCATGCCGATGACCAGCCATTTTCCGCGCAATATCATCGCTAACACTCCCTTATCCTTTACAGGGAATGCCCGATTTCGCTCAAAAAGGCCCAAATAAAATGCGTTAACGGCCGGGGCTTTCTCAGCCGAAAACTGTCTCGGAGCGAGACGCTTTTGGCGCGCAGCGGATCAGCCGCGACGTTTCGACCGCGGCCTGCCGGTGGATCACCGCCTGCCGGTAGACCGGATCGGTGACCATTTCCATGAAGGCGCCGCTGTTCGGATACTCGGCGATGAACACCGCATCCCAATGTTCGCCCGCGGGGCCGATCACCATGGCTTCCATCGTTCCGGTCCAGACAACGCGGCCGCCGACGCGCTGGAATATGGGGCCGCTATCGGCGCCGTAATGACGATAGGCTTCGGCGCCTGTCAGGCCTTGTTCCGCCAGCGGGTGACCGGCGGGGTAGGCGGCCTTGTCCTTGAATCGGACGAGGTTGAGCATGTGGATGACGGTGTCGCGCGGCAGCGCCTTGAACGCGTCGAACTGTTCGCGTTCGGGGTCGATGTGGCTCTCGCTCACGGCAGGAACTCCTTGCGCTTGACGCGCCACGCGTCGGCGCTCTGCGTCCATGCGTCGACGGGCGCGTCCTCGAAAGGCGCGGGGAGGCGGGTCGGGCCGCTGTTCGTTGCGCCGAGCCGTTTCGCCAGCGCCTGCGAGCGCGTATTGGCGGGGTCGATGCTGTGCATCAGTTCGGGCCATTTGAGGAATTCGACCGCGAAGTCGCACGCCGCGACGCTGCCTTCGAGCGCATAGCCCTTGCCGGCGAATTTGGCGCGCACCCCATAGCCGATTTCGGGCGCGGGCCAGCCGTCGGGTTCCCACGGGCCAAGGCGCCCGACCCATTCGCCGGTCGCGCGCTCGATCACCGAGAACATCGAAAAACCACGGATATGCCAAGCGCCGGCGAGCGTGCACCACATGCGCCACGCCGCCGAGCGCGGGCAGGTGCCGCCGATGAAGCGCATCGTGTCTTCCTCGGTGCACATTTCGGCAAAGCCGTCGAAGTCCTCGGTCGCGGGTGGCCGCAGGATCAGTCGTTCGGTGACGAGCAGGGGGCCATTCAGCATAATCTCTCTCCCGCAGCGGATGGCCGCCGCTTCTGCGGCAAGAGGACGGTTTCGGCAAGCGGATACGCTTGAGGGCGCCGGCGGTGAAACCGGCGCCCTCGCCATCAGCGTGCGTGAGCGGAGGGGTCCAAACTCACACGCGAGACGGTTTACGTATTTGCCTTAGCGGCAACGATATTTGTCGCGGTCGACCTCGCGGCCGATCAGCGCACCGGCACCGGCACCAATGATCGTGCCAAGCAGCTTGTCGCCGCCACCGGCGATTTCGTGGCCGGCGAGACCGCCGACGGCGCCACCGATCAACAGGCCGGTCGTGCCATTATCCTTCTTGCAGCGATAACGGCCGTCCTCGCCGCGCCACACGCGGGTGTTACGGTTGATCCGTTCGTCGCGGGCATAATAGCGGCGATCCTTCTTGCGATAGAAGTTCGACGACTGGTCGAGCTGATGGAAGCCATCGGCCTTCGCCGGAGCCGCGATACCCGCATAGGCAGGCGCGGTCAGGGCGACGCTGGCGGCGGCAAAAGCGCCCATCAGGCCCTTGGTGAAATTACGCATAAAAAGTCCTTTCCTGGTTCGGCGCCTCATCCCGTTCGACAAGACCGGCGCTTCGAGGGGAAAACGAGCCGGGTCCGAAACCCGTTGCATTAACCCAAGGCAACAAGACGAAATGAGTGTTTCCATCGACGAACCGAAAGGGCCTTGCTGCATCGGCGGCGGCATGCGACAAACCGGACATGCTCAATATCGGATCGCTCGTCATTGGCGCTATCGCCTTGGTTCTGGCCGTTTTTGCGTTCATCCCGCTGCTCGGCTGGGCGAACTGGGTGATCGTGCCCTTCGCCGTCGTCGGCCTCGCGCTCGGCGCGATGTCGGACAAGACGAGCGGGCGGAACCTCAATATCGTCGTCATCGTCATCGGCGTCATCCGCCTGATGCTCGGCGGCGGCATCATCTGAACCAGCCGGGCTAGACAATCATGAACCAGCCTTCCGCCCCCGCGGGGAGCCATCAGGGCGGCTTGCCCTTTGCGATCAGCGCCTATTTGATCTGGGGCTTCGTCCCGCTCTTCTTCAAATTGCTGTCGGGCGTGCCGCCGGTCGAGGTGCTGGCGCAGCGGATCGTCTGGTCGCTGCCGCTCTGTTTCCTGATCATGGCGTTCCGCCGCCAGATCGGCGAATATTTGGCGGCGCTCCGCGATTGGCGCGTGCTGCGGATGCTGCTGGTGAGTTCGGTGCTGATCGCGCTCAACTGGCTCGTCTATATCTATTCGATCTTCACCGATCATGTGCTCGCGGCGAGCCTTGGCTATTATCTCAATCCATTGGTCAATGTGATGCTGGGGATGATCTTCCTCGGCGAACGGCTGTCGCGGCTTCAGGCGCTTGCGGTCGTCATCGCCGGGATCGGCGTCGCGATCCTGCTTGCGGGCGCGCTCGATACGCTGTGGATCAGCCTGACGCTGGCGTTCAGCTTCGGCACCTATGGGTTGATCCGCAAGATCGTGCCGGTGGGCTCGCTGCCGGGGCTCGCGATCGAGACGACGTTGCTGCTGCCGCTCTCGGTTGCCGGGGCGGCCTATTATATCTGGGTCGGCGACGGGCGCGGTTTCGGGTCGGCGGCGGGGATCAGCTGGCTGCTCGCGGCGGGCGGGGTCGTCACCGCGGTACCGCTGCTGCTGTTCGCGACCGCGGCGCGGCGGATGAGCTATGCGGCGCTCGGCTTCGTGCAATATCTCGCGCCGAGCATCGCTTTCCTGCTCAGCCTGTTCGTGTTCCACGAGCCGCTGAAGCCCGCGCAGCTCGTCTGCTTCCTGCTGATCTGGGTCAGCATCGCAGTGTTCAGCTTCGACATGTGGCGCAAGATGCGCGCCGAGCGGATGATGCCGGCGGCATAGATTTTTTCGTCATGCCGGACTTGATCCGGCATCCACTGCGGCGCTGAAGTCATGGACCCCGGATCAAGTCCGGGGTGACGAGAGGATATCAGGCCAGCTTCCAGCCGAGCGTTTCGCCCGCGTGGAACGGGACGACTTCGCCGATCTTGTCCGGCACGACGGTTTCGCCGCGTTCGAGCGTGATGGTGTCGGTGTTGAGCGGCAGGCCATAGAAATTCGGGCCGTGCTCGCTGGCAAAGCCCTCGAACCGGTCGAGCGCGCCTTCTTCGTCGAACACCTGGATGTAGGATTCGAGCGCATAGGGGGCGTTGAAGATGCCCGCGCAGCCGCAGGCGGCTTCCTTGGTGTGCACCGCGTGCGGCGCGCTGTCGGTGCCGAGGAAGAATTTGGGCGACCCCGACACCGCGGCGGCGCGGACCGCGAGCCGGTGCTGCTCGCGCTTCGCGACGGGCAGGCAATAGGCGTGCGGCCGGATGCCGCCGACGAGCATCGCGTTGCGGTTGATGTGGAGATGCTGCGGCGTGATCGTCGCGGCGACGTTCGCGGGGGCGGCCGTCACAAAATCGACCGCTTCGGAGGTCGTAATATGTTCGAACACGATTTTCAGGTTCGGCAGGTCGCGCACCAGGCCCTTCAGCGTGCGGTCGATGAACACCGCCTCACGGTCGAAGATGTCGACGTCATGGTCGGTGACCTCGCCGTGGATCAGCAGCGGCATGCCGATGTCGGCCATGCGTTCGAGCACCGGCATGATCTTTGCGATGTCGGTGACGCCATGCGCGCTGCCCGTGGTCGCGTGCGCGGGATAGAGTTTCGCCGCGGTGAAGACGCCCTCGGCATGGCCGCGCGCCATTTCGTCCGCGTCGCTGTGGTCGGTCAGATAGGCGACGATCAGCGGGGTGAAATCGAGCCCGGCGGGGACGGCGGCGTTGATGCGGTCGCGATACGCGCGGCCTTCCTCGGCGGTCGTCACCGGCGGCGACAGGTTCGGCATGATGATCGCGCGCGCGAACTGGCGCGCGGTATATTGCGCGACATGGCTGAGCATCGCGCCATCGCGGAGATGGACATGCCAGTCGTCGGGGCGGCGGATCGTCAGGCGGTCGGTCATTTTTGTCTCCCCCCTCCCGCTTGCGGGAGGGGCTGGGGGTGGGCGAGTCCGCTGCGGCGCTTAGCCCAAGTCGAGGTTCAGGCCCACCCCAAACCCCTCCCGCAAGCGGGAGGGGCTTTAAGTCGTCGACCTTCGGCCCTATTTCGCGTGCATGGCCAATACCACCTTGATCAATCGCGCCCTGATCCGTCTGTCGGGGGAGGATGTCCGCGGCTTCCTGCAAGGTCTCGTCACCAACGACACGTCGGGCAATCTGCCGGTGTGGGCGGCGTTGCTGACCGCGCAGGGCAAGGCGCTGTTCGATTTCCTGATCTGGGGCGATGGCGAGGATATTCTCATCGATTGCGAGCGTGATGCGGCGGGCGACCTTGCCAAAAGGCTGACGCTCTATCGTTTGCGCCGTGCGATCACGATCGAACGCGAGGAGACATTGTGCGTTCACTGGGCGCCCGAAGGCGACCTTGGCGTCGTCGATCCGCGGCTTCCCGAACTCGGCCAGCGCTGGCTTGCGCCGGCGGGGGAAGGCGAGGGCGCCGACGAGGCGTGGCGCGCGCACCGGCTGTCGCTCGGCGTTACCGAGGGGCGGGCCGAACTCGGCGATGGCACGACGCTCTGGCTCGAATGCAACGCCGTCGAACTGAACGGCGTCAGCTTCACCAAGGGCTGTTATGTCGGGCAGGAAAATACCGCGCGGATGAACTGGCGGCAAAAGGTCAATCGGCGGCTGGTCGTCGTGCCGATCGCCGAGGAGGATGAGAAACGGCAGGTCATCGCCTATCCCGAGCTCGGTTGGTCGGTCGAGCATCGCCGGGTCGAGAATATCGAAGCGTCTGCCGCGCCATATTGGATGCGCGAGGGACTCGCCGCCGGTTCATGACAGATGCAGCCTTTGCTGCTAGACTGCTGGGCATGCGCGCTTTGCTGATTTCGTCGGCGCTCGTCGCCGTCTTCGCCTTGCCGGTCCCTGCGGTTGCGGCGCCGACGTCGTTGTTGCCGACCGAGCCCGAGGCTGCGCAACCGTCTTCCGGACTCGCCCCGCTGGCGGCGGAATCCGCATGGACGCCGCGTTTCGCAGCCGCGGCGGATGAACTGGCGAGGGCGCTTCGTTCGCGCGACGAGGCGCAGTGGGGCCCTTTGCTGGGCGGGCAATGGCTGTCTGCGGAGGATCGGGCGCGTGTAGCGAACCTGCTGGTCGATCGGAACAGCCCGTTCCTGCATGCGCTTTTCTCGAAGGGTTTTACGCACCGCGCGATCCTCGGCTGGAACGCGCCGATGTCGCTGAGCGCCGACGAACGCGCCGCGATCGAGGCTGGCCAGGAAGCCGAGGCGCTCGTCTGCTGGTCGGCGGGCGGAAATGGCACCGGACCGTGGCCCACGACCGCGGTCGAGGCTGATAATCGGGCGGGGCGCTCCTATGCCTGCGCGCGGATCGCTTACAGCATTCGCGGCGAGGCGCCGACATGGCGCGCGTTCATCGAGCAGGGCGCTCCGGTTTAACCAATCTCCAACTCTCTTTTGCGAAAAGCGCATCATGTTGGGGCGCTTTCTTGGATTGGCTGCGGTGATCGCGGCAGTTTCGGTCGGCTTGGCGGGCATCGCCAGCCAGTCTTCGTCCGATGACGTCGTCGAACCGACGAACGTCGTTTCGGGCAATCACGACAATTGGACGACGCACAAGGTCCGCAAGGACCGGTCGTTGGCCGCAGCCCAGGCCAATGGCGGTTCGGGCCGGCCGCGCGAGGTGCTGCTCGGCCGGTCGAGCGATTCGCATTTCTATGCCGATACCGAGATCGACGGGCGGAACATTCGCATGCTCGTCGATAGCGGCGCGTCGGTCGTCGCGCTGACCCGGAGCGATGCCGAGGCGATCGGGATCAACGTCGACGATCTTCCGGTCGGCGGTAGCGCAAACACCGCGGGCGGCGTCGTGCCGATGCGCATGGTGACGCTCGACAGCGTCGAGGTTGAAGGGATCGAGGTGCGGCGTGTGCAGGCGGCGGTCATCGACGCCGATATGGGCGTGTCGCTGCTCGGGCAAAGCTTCCTCTCGAAACTCGCGGCGGTGAACGTCGAAGGCGATACGATGACGCTGCGCTGAGGCGCAGACTTGCCAATCGGCGCCTATTTCCCCACATCGAGCGCCATGAACGCTCCCAATCCTCCGCTTCGCGCCGCGATCGTGCCGGTCACCGCTTTCCAGCAGAATTGCACCTTGCTGTGGTGCACCGAGACGAACAAGGCGGCGTTCGTCGATCCGGGCGGCGACCTCGACAAGCTCAAGGAAGCGGCGCGGCAGACCGGGGTCGAGGTCGAGAAAATCCTCGTCACCCATGGGCATATGGACCATTGCGGGCAAGCGGGGATGCTCGCGAAGGAACTCGGCGTGCCGATCGAGGGGCCGCACGAGGACGACCGCTTCTGGATCGACGCCTTTGCGGAAGATGGCGCGCGCTTCGGCATGGTCGGCGAATCATTCGAGCCCGACCGCTGGCTCGTCGATGGCGATACGGTGACCGTTGGTAACCTGACCATCGACGTCATCCATTGCCCGGGGCACACGCCGGGCCATGTCGTTTTCCATCATGGCCCGTCGAAGCTCGCGATCGTCGGCGACGTGATTTTTCAGGGATCGATCGGCCGCACCGACTTCCCGCGCGGCAATCATCAGCAATTGCTCGATTCGATCACGCAAAAGCTGTGGCCGCTCGGCGGCGACACGACTTTCTTGCCCGGGCACGGCGCGCACAGCAATTTCGCGCACGAACGGCGGACCAATCCGTTCGTGAGCGATATGGCGCTGGGCAATTAGGCCGATTTATCTCGGTGCAGCGACTTCGGTTTCGACGATCTCGGTCGTGGTGATGCTGGTCGGGGTCAGATAGACGATCGCCAGCGCGCCAAGGGCAAGACCGAGCTGGGTCAGCATCGTGATCACGGTGCCGACCATGCGGCCCCACATCATCCCGTCCATGCCCAGCGCATGGAAGATGCGGCCGAGAAGATAGAGCGCGCCGACTCCCCACAGCCACATCGACGAGCCGAGGCCGAGTTCGACGAGCGCAAGAAGGATCAGCACGAAGGCCGTGTTTTCGACGAAGTTGCTGTGCGCGCGCATCCGCCGCGTCAGCGGTTCGTTTCCGCCGTCGCCGATAAAGACCTTTTCTTTCGTGCGGACACGCCCGACGCGAACCGAAAGCCACAGGTTGAGCAGCGCGGCGCCGGCGGCGATCGTCAGGCTGATCGGCAAGATTATCATGTTGCTTCCCCCAAATCTTAGCTGCCACATTGTCGTGATCGAGCAACATAGCTGTGACATCCTCGAACCAAGGCGGCAAGCCATCGAGATGAAGGACGCAATGGGCTTGCCTTTGCGGGCAAAAACGCTATAGCCCCGCCCGATCCGGCACCCGACACCATCTGGCGTTGAGGCACCCTCCGGCGGAAGATTTTTCTTGGCTGATACAGGCAGGAACAAGCCTTCGCACGGCGGGCGGGCCAGTCATTTCCGGCGACGGGGTGACAAATCCGGGTAGCCGATTCGTGACACACACTTTAAGAATGCAGGAAATATCATGGCCGTTCCCAAGCGAAAAACCTCGCCCTCGAAGCGCGGCATGCGTCGCAGCCACGACAGCCTGAAGGTTGAAGCCTTTCAGGAATGCCCGAACTGCGGCGAGCTGAAGCGCCCGCACAACCTCTGCAACGCCTGTGGCCACTATAATGGCCGCGAAGTGGTGTCGGTCGGCGCATAAGCATTAGCCGGAGGGCGTCGAAATGGTACTGACACCGCGAATCGCAATCGATGCGATGGGCGGTGACGTCGGCGTGCGCATGATGCTCGCCGGCGCCGCAATGGCGCGCCACAAGCACGATGGCCTCCGCTTCATCCTCGTCGGCGACGAGGTGCAGATCAAGGCAGCGCTTGAAAACCATCCGAATCTGCGCGCGGCGTCGGATATCATCCACACCGACGGCGTGGTGACGGGCGAGGACAAGCCGAGCCAGGCGATCCGCAAGGCGAAAAGCACCTCGATGGGGCTGGCGATCGACGCGGTGAAACGCGGCGATGCCGGCGGCGCCGTGTCCGCGGGCAACACCGGCGCGCTGATGGCGATGGCGAAGCTCGCGCTTCGCACGATGCCGGGGATCGACCGGCCGGCGCTCGCGGCGCTGCTGCCGACGCTCGGCGCCAATGACGTCGTCATGCTCGACCTTGGCGCCAACACCGATTGCGACGCCAACAACCTGATCCAGTTCGCCGTGATGGGCGCCGCCTATGCGCGCACCGCGATGGGGCTGGAAAAACCGCGCGTCGCGTTGCTCAACATCGGCACCGAGGAACTGAAGGGCACCGACGAGATTCGCGATGCCGCGGCACGGCTGCGCGAGGCGCACGGGCTGCCGATGGACTTCACGGGCTTTATCGAGGGCGACAAATTGTCGCGCGGCGATGTCGATGTGATCGTCCACGACGGCTTTTCGGGTAATATCGCCTTGAAGACGATCGAGGGGACGGCGCGTTTCGTGACCGACCTGCTCCGCCGCGCCTTCACCAGCTCGACGCGCTCGAAGATCGGTTTCCTGATCTCGCGCCCCGCGACCGAATTGCTCAAGCATCACCTCGATCCCAACAATCACAACGGCGCGGTGTTCCTCGGCCTCAACGGCGTGGTGCTCAAAAGCCATGGCAGTGCGGATGCGAAGGGGGTCGCCAATTGCGTGCACCTCTGCGCCGAGCTGATCGAAAAGGATATCACGCGTCAGGTGACCGAAGATCTCGCGAATTTCCGTAGCGGCGCCGCGGCATGACGCTGCGCGCGATATTGGCCGGCACCGGCTCGGCGCTGCCGCGTAACCGCGTTTCGAACGCCGAACTCGCCGAACGTGTCGACACAAGCGACGAGTGGATCGTCGAGCGCACCGGCATTCGCTTTCGCCATATCGCCGAAGCCGACGAGACGACCGCGACGCTCGGCGCCGATGCCGCGAAAAAGGCGCTGGCGGCCGCCGGGCTCGAAGCAGCCGAAATCGGCCTGATCATCGTGGCGACCGCGACCCCCGACAACACCTTCCCGGCGAGCGCGACCAAGGTGCAGGCGCTGCTCGGCACGCCCGACTGCATCGCCTTCGACGTCGCGGCCGTCTGCTCGGGCTTCCTTTACGCCGTCTCGGTCGCCGACTCGATGCTGCGCACGGGCGCGGCCAAGCATGCGCTGGTGATCGGTTCGGAAACTTTCAGCCGCATCCTCGACTGGGAAGACCGCACGACGTGTGTCCTCTTTGGCGATGGCGCGGGCGCGGTTGTGCTGTCGGCAAAGGATGTCGACGACGATCGGGGCATCCTCGCAACGCGTTTGCATGCCGAGGGAAAATACGCAGACATGCTCTATGTCGACGGCGGTCCGTCGACCACCGGGACGGTTGGGCATGTCCGTATGCAGGGCCGCGAAGTGTTCCGTCACGCCGTTACCAACCTCGCCTCGGTGCTGGGCGAAGTGATGGCCGATGTCGGCCTCTCGGCCGAGCAGATCGACTGGGTCGTGCCGCATCAGGCGAACAAACGGATCATCGACGCAACCGCCAAAAAGCTGGGTTTGCCGGCCGAACGCGTTGTTCTGACCGTCGACCAGCATGCCAATACGTCGGCGGCTTCGGTGCCGCTCGCGCTCGACCTGGCGGTGCGCGACGGGCGGATCAAGCGCGGCGATCTCGTCGTGCTCGAAGCGATGGGCGGCGGCTTTACCTGGGGCGCTGCGGTCCTGCGCGTTTGACGCTTCGATCCGGCGCGTCAACTTCTCGCTCCATCCGTTTCAGTTTGGCGGATTAATTCGCATTTGTTACATATGGTAACGGGACTCGTGACGGTGGGGGCTGTCCGGGACTCAATCGACTATATTCGCTTCAGTGAGGGGGAAGGGATCATCATGACAGCAGGGACGCTCACACGGGCCGACATTGCGACGCGGATCAACCAGCAGATCGGCCTGTCACGCAATGAATCGGCATCGATTGTCGAATCGATTCTCGATCATATGTCCGACGCGCTTGCGGTCGGGCAGAATGTCAAAATCTCGGGCTTCGGCACCTTTGTGCTGCGCGACAAGGCGCAGCGGATCGGCCGCAATCCGAAGACCGGCATCGAAGTGCCGATCCTGCCGCGGCGCGTCATGACCTTTCGCGCCAGCCAGACGATGCGAGCCCGCGTTGCCGGCAAATAAACCGGGCCTGACCTGATGTCGGGTGCGGACCTGACCGACGATGGCGGCAAGGCGTCCGGCGCCATGCTCGCCATCGGCGAACTCGCGGTGCGCATCGGCGTCCCGACGCATGTGCTGCGATATTGGGAAACGCGTTTTCCGCAGCTGAAGCCGCTCCAGCGGTCGGGGCGCCGCCGCTACTATCGTTCGGAAGACGTCGCGCTCGCCGAGCGTATCCACCATCTGCTGCATGTGCAGGGCTTTACGGTCGAGGGTGCGCGCAAGGCTTTGTCCGAGCCAGGGTCGGCGCCGCGGCCGACGCCCTTCCCAGCGCCGGAACCGGTTGCGGTTGCGGCGCAATCGCGCGCCATACCCGTGGAAGCGCTGATCGCGTTGCGCCAGCGCCTAGCTGCGGCGCTGGGCTGAGGGCAACGACAGCTGGCGACCGTTTTTTGACATTCTTTAGAGCTTTTGGCCGACATCAGCCCTTTCCAGCACATAAGGCAGCACGACACCAAGATCGTCCGAATGGAATATAATTCCCATCCGCTTCTCTGGAATGCCCCAATAACACCTAAAATTGCCGGGCTTATGGCCGTAACATGATATATTCTTTTCGAAATTGTAATATTTTAATGCACGAATATCTTCACCACGTTTCACATTGTACCCAATGGATCCTATAGCCGCGTCTTTTTTATAACCTTCGTAGTCCGGATAGAGATTTAAAACCTCTTCGCGATCTTGTTCACTTTGATCCCCGCGTCTAGAGAATCCTCTTCGAAGTTTGACCATTGGTTCGTTCCGACCATCCAATGTGATGTGGCCTGAAACAAGTCCGATTTCTGGCGCACCCGGCCTTCGCTTGATCGAAACGACATAGCTGGCCAACCCCTCTTCAAAGCGTTGGAGTGACCATCCGGGAGGGGCCATCTCCTCAAACACGGCGCGATCTTTCTCCATTTGTTTCATAGATTTCGCGATGGCCTTGGGCCCTTTGTCACCGGTTGAAGCTCTCGGCGGCTCCGGCGTTCCGCAGCCAACCAGAGCTGAAACCATCATTATGAGTGGCATTGTCGCCACAAGATATGAATTTGAGCGCATTTGATCATGGTCCTCCGGATTGCCTCATAATGCAACGTCCGCTTCCCACCCCAAAGCGGTCGCTAGACCTTAATCATCGTCCATTGCCGGCGCGAGCGCCGGGTCGAGGTCGCGCGGGCGGATGAAGCCGACGAAACGCGCGCTGTTCGTGTCGAGATCGTGCCAGTCGGTGATATCGAGTTCGAGCCGCGCGAGCGCCGAGGTCGGCAGCTTCTCATCGACCTTCGCGCGCAATTCGTCGTCCGCCACATCGGGGACGAGCATCAGGATCAGATCCTCGAGCCCGGGATTATGCCCCGAAATCAACAGATGCTGCGCATCCTTGCCGGTGTCGCGGATGACGTCGATCAGTGTCGCGGCGGAGGCGAGGTAGATGCGCCGGTCCCAATGCGGCTCGAGATTGTCGAGATCGGCAGCCGGCTGGAAGATATCGAGCGTCTCGGTAACGCGGACCGCGGGCGAGGCGATGATGCGGTCGACGGGCAGCTTCTGCCGCTTCAGCCATTGTCCAATCAGTTCGGCACCGCGCGCGCCGCGCTTGTTGATCGGGCGGTCGAAATCGCGCTCGACCTGGACGTCCCAACCCGATTTGGCGTGGCGCAGGATGGTCAAAGTCTTCAAAATCGCTCCCCGCGTTCCCACGCCTTGTTCGTCGTTCGGGGGCCTTGTGCCGCAAACTTATGACGGTGAAAAGGCTGGAAAGGCGGTTTTTCTGCGTTCGACGTTCGCCGCGGCGACGTGATTGACCGCCTCGTCGAGTGGCAGGCGGCGGATCGGCGTGCCCTCGGGAAAGGCGCTGAGCAGGCGCGAGGGGAAGCTGGGCGAGAGCATCACGAACTGGCCGAAATCGTCGGCGCGGCGGATCAGGCGGCCGAATGCCTGCCCGATGCGGCCGCGGATGACCATATCGTCATAGGCGCTGCCGCCCTGCGCCGCGCGTCGCGCCGCGTGGAGGATCGTCGGGCGCGGCCAGGGCACGCCCTCCATCACGACGAGCCGCAGCGAATCGCCGGGCACATCGACCCCGTCGCGAAGCGCGTCGGTGCCGAGCAGCGAGGCGTGCGGGTCGGCGCGGAAGATGTCGACGAGCGTGCCGGTGTCGAGCGGATCGACATGCTGTGCGAACAGGGGCAACCCCGCGCGCGCGAGCCGGTCGGCGATGCGCGAATGGACGATACGCAGCCGCCGGATCGCGCTGAACAGCCCGAGTGCGCCGCCGCCCGACGCCTCGATCAGGCGGCTGTATGCGCCGGCGAGGGCAGGGAGGTCGCCGCGCGCGATGTCGGTGACGATCAGCACCTCCGACTGGCGCGCATAGTCGAAGGGGCTGGGGACTGCGAAATGCTGGACCCCGCCGTCCATGTGGCGCGCGCCGGTGCGAATATCGGCATCGGTCCAGCCGCCGTGCCCGTGCCCGCCGTTGCGCAGCGTTGCGGAGGTGACGAGCACACCCTGCGCCGGGCGATAAACGACCTCGGCGATCGGCTTGGCCGGGTCGAGCCAATGACGATGGAGTCCGGTGTCGAACTCGCGGCCGTCGTAGCGGTCGACCGCGAGCCAGTCGACGAAATCGGGATCGGCGGGGCCGCCGACGCGCCCGAGCAGCGACAGCCAGCCGCCGAGCGTGTCGATCCGCGTGCCCAGGCTGTGGCGCGCGCCGTCGACCCGCGCGCGGGCCTGTCCGTCGAGCCAGTCGGGCGGGTCGTCGATCAAGGCTTCGAGCCGTTTGCCGAGCGCCATCAGCGGACGCAACAGCGCCTCGACCGCGTCGCTGGCGCCGGCGGCCGCCGTGACGAGTTCGGGTTCGGGATCGGCGAGTTCGGTTTCGAGACCGTAGCCTGCATCGGCGGTCCGCGTGTCGACCGCGCGGGCATAGACCTGCCCGCGCACGGCGACGAGCAACCGCTCGATCGCGCCCCACGGATCATTCTCGGACAAGCGGCCGAGCCAGCCGTCGCCGGGCAGTTCGGCGGCGGCGGCGATCGCCGCCTGAATTGCGCGGTCGCCCGCCTCGTCATAGCTCGCCACATCGGCGAGGCGCGCAGCGAGCCCGCGCCGCCGCCCGCGTGACTTGCCCTCGGGCCCCAGCACCCAGCGGCGGATTTCGACCGCTTCCTGGCCCGTGAGCGCGGCGGCAAACATGCTGTCGGCGGCGTCCCACAGATGATGGCCTTCGTCGAAGATGAGGCGCGTTGCGGGCGCGCCGCCGTCGCGCGGGCGCGCCGCCTGCACCATCGTCAGTGCGTGGTTGGCGATAACGATATCGGCCTGCGTCGCGGCGCGCGCCGAATGTTCGATGAAGCATTTGCGGAAATGCGGGCAGCCCGCATAGATGCACTCGCCGCGCCGGTCGGTGAGCGCGGTGGTGCCGTTGCGGCGGAACAGGGCGGGGAGCCAGCCGGGCAGGTCGCCGCCGATCATGTCGCCGTCGCGCGTGTAGGCGGCCCAGCGCGCCACCAATTGTGCCAGGATCGCGGCGCGCCCCGAAAAGCCGCCCTGCAGCGCGTCCTCGAGATTGAGCAGGCAGAGATAATTTTCGCGCCCCTTGCGCACGACCACCTTTTCGCGGTGCGTCGCGGCGTCGGGGTAGAGCTTCTCGGTCTCGCGCGACAATTGGCGTTGCAGCGCCTTGGTATAGGTCGAGATGCAGATCGCGCCCGCCGACTGGTCGATCCACTGCTTCGCGGGAGCGAGGTAGCCGAGCGTCTTGCCGATGCCCGTTCCGGCCTCGGCGACCAGCATCTGCGGCGCGTCCTTGCGCTCGCGCGGCGCGAAGATCGACGCGGTGGCGCGGGCATAATCCTGCTGCCCCGGCCGTCGTTCGGCGCCGTCGCCGGTCAGCCGGTCGAGCCGCGCGGACACATCGGCTTCGTTGATCGTCACCTGTCGCGGTTGCCCGCGCGGCGGCCCCTCTTCCCATTCGGGCAGGCGCGAAAACAGCCAGCGTTCGTTGGCGTCGGGCGCCGAGAGGCGCTGGATGAGCGGCGACCACGACCAGCGCTGGCGGGCGAGCGCCTGCATGCCGTGCCAGGCGCCTTCGCGCTCGGGCCAGTCGGGATCGTCGATGCTGGCGAGCATCGCTGCCGCCGCCTTCGGCAGGAAGGCCGCGATATCTTCTTCGCTCTTCGGCGGCGGCAAGCCGATTGCCGCGGCGATTCCCGCCGGGGTCGGCACCGCGAAGCGCGCGGGATAGAGGAAGGCGAAGAGTTCGAGCAGGTCGAGACCCGAGAGCTCGGGATAGCCGAGCCGGTCGCCGGTCAGCGTCGCATTCAGGAGCAGGTGCGGCGTGGCCGCGACCGCGGCAATCGCTTCGCCGCGGCCGACGCGCTGCACGCGGCCGTGCGTATCGGCGATCCAGATGCCGATATGGCTCGCGTGGATCGCAGGCAGGGTGAGCGGGTCGGGGGCCATCGCCCGACGCTAGGGACAAAAGGCGAACGCGGCAAGGTGGTCCGGGGCGATCGGAAGCTTTCTTCTTGCGGCCGCCAACCGGTTCGGCGAAGTTTGATCCAAGTTAAGCGAAAGGACAATCGGGATGAGCGAAGAGGCGGCGATTGGTGCGGTGGTCGACGAGATGTATGCGATGATCTCGGGGCCCAAGGGGCCGCGCGACTGGTCACGGCAGGCGAATTGCTTTCATCCCGATGCGCGGCAGATCCGGACGGGGATCGATGCCGATGGCCGAGCGACGTTCCGGAGCATGGGACTCGACGATTATGCCCGCGACACGACCCCCTTCTTCGCGGCGAATGATTTTTTCGAAGTCGAGATCGGGCGGCGGATCGATGTGCTCGGCAATATCGCGCATGTCTGGAGCGCCTATGAGGCGCGCTCCGCGTTGGGCGATGCGAAGCCCGAGCGGCGCGGGATCAATTCGATCCAGCTGTTCCAGGATCCCGACCGCGGCTGGCGGATCATGGCGATGATCTGGGATAATGAGCGCGACGGCGTGGCGATCGCGCCCTTCTGAGTATTTAGCTGAGTCCGCGGCGTCCGAAGACGGGCGCGCGGGCCGTGTGGAAAATCTGCGCGGGTTCGATCATCGACGCGCGACGTGCGCGGTTCAGCGCGGCGTGGAGCGGGCCATGCGTCAATTCGTACGGGAAGCGCACGCCCATGCGGTCGAACTCGGACCACATGACGATGGCATAGGTAACTTCGCCGCCAAAATGGATCTCGCAGCGCGAGCGCGCGGGCATGCTCGCCCCGTCGATCCGCGCGCCGCCTTCGGACAGGTCGGTGATCCGGCCATCGACGAAGTTGAGCACGCCGTTGACGGTGACGTCGATCGAAACGGCGGTGCGTTTGTGGCCGCGGGCGGTGGGGGTGCGAAAATTGTCCATGTCCGGGACGCTACGCCCGCATGGTAAATTTTCCGGTAACGATGTTGGGTCGGGCCGGGACAATATTGCAAGCGATGGCTGGCAGTGGTCTATGTTGATCATGGTCCGCCCGATCATCCTCTACGGCATCGCGCTTGCCGCAGCGGCGTTCCTGCTCGAGTGGCTGAATTACAAACATGTCGTGCACCGCTGGTCGACCGAATTTTATATCGTGTGCGTCGCGGTGATTTGCGTCGGGCTCGGCATTTGGGCGGGCAACCGGCTGACCGCGCGGCCGCGCCAGGCCTTTGTACGCAACGAGGCGGCGATTGCGGCGCTGGGGCTGAGCGCGCGCGAATGCGAGGTGCTCGAAATGCTGGCGGCGGGGCACGCCAACAAGGTGATCGCGCGGCAGCTCGATATCTCGCCGAACACGGTGAAAACGCATGTCGCGCGGGTGTATGAAAAGCTCGCGGTCGCCAGCCGGACGCAGGCGGTGCAGAAGGCGCAGGCACTCGACATTCTGCCGTAAATTTGGACCAAACCCGCCAAATCACCCGTTTGGGCGATGGATTTCGTCCGTTGTTCCTGCCCAGTTCGCATGGCATTCCATCCATAGGGGAGACAGGATCATGGGCAGGATTATAGCAGTCTACGGCGCCATCGCCGGCGTCATCGTCGCCATCGGCATGTTCTTCAACATCAGCTTTGTCGCCGATTACGGCATGATGGGGATGGTTGCCGGCTATCTGTCGATGCTGGTCGCGCTGATTTTTGTGTTCGTCGGGGTCAAACGTTATCGTGACGTCAATCTGGGCGGTGTGATCGGCTTCTGGAAGGCGGTCGGGGTCGGTCTCGGCATCGGGCTGGTCGCGTCGGTTTTCTATATTCTCGGCTGGGAGCTCTATATGTGGCAGACCGGCGGAACCTTCATCGCCGATTATGCCGCCAACAATATCGAAATCATGCGCGCGGGCGGCAAATCGGCGGCCGAGATCGCACAATTTGCCGCGGAGATGGAGGCGTTCGGAAAGCAGTATGAGAATCCGCTGTTTCGTATGGCGATGACCCTGACGGAGATATTGCCCGTCGCGCTGCTGGTGTCGATCGTATCGGCGGCGCTGCTGCGCCGGAGCAGCTTCATGCCCGCAACGCAGCCGCGCGGATGAGGTCGACGGGAAGGGGATCGGCGCGGTCTTCTTCCCATCCTCGCTTCTTGCCGCTATGGGCGCGGCATGACTGACTTGCACCTTCATCCTTCGCTGCGCGAACCCGCGCAAACGTCCAAGGCCTGGCCGTTCGAGGAAGCGCGCAAGCTGGTCAAACGCTATCCGGACGGCAAGCCCGGTGGCGAGGCGATATTGTTCGAGACGGGCTATGGTCCGTCGGGGCTGCCGCACATCGGCACCTTCAACGAAGTGCTGCGCACGACGATGGTCCGCCGCGCCTATGAGGCGCTGACCGGCGGCGCGCCGACGCGGCTCGTCGCGTTCAGCGACGATATGGATGGCCTGCGCAAGGTTCCCGACAATGTGCCGAACGGCGACATGCTGCGCGAATATCTCGGCAAGCCGCTCACCGCGATCCCCGACCCGTTCGGCAAGTATGAGAGTTTCGCGCATCATAACAATGCGATGCTGCGCGAGTTTCTCGACCGCTTCGGCTTTGAGTATGAGTTCGTCAGCTCGACCGAGCGTTACAAGTCGGGCGCGTTTGACGACGCCTTGAAGAATGTCCTCCGGCACAATCAGGACATCCTCGACATCATGTTGCCGACGCTGCGCGCCGAGCGCGCCGCGACCTATTCGCCGATCCTGCCGGTGAGCCCCAAGTCGGGGATCGTGCTGCAGGTCCCGGTGACCGTCGTCGATGCCGACGCCGGCCTCGTGTCGTTCGAGGATGAGGGTGAGACGATCACCCACTCGATCCTCGGCGGCGGCGCGAAGCTGCAGTGGAAGGTCGACTGGGCGATGCGCTGGGTCGCGCTGGGCGTCGATTACGAGATGTATGGAAAGGATCTGACCGACAGCGGCACGCAGTCAGGCAAGATCGCCAAGGCACTCGGCGGGCGCAAGCCCGAGGGGCTGATCTACGAAATGTTCCTCGACGAAAAGGGCGAGAAGATTTCGAAGTCGAAGGGCAATGGCCTGAGCCTCGAGCAGTGGCTCGACTATGGCAGCGAGGAAAGCCTGGCCTTTTTCGCCTACCGCGAGCCCAAGGCGGCGAAGCAGCTGCACATCGGCGTGATCCCGAAGGCGGTCGACGAATATCTGCAAATGCGCGGCAATTATGCGGCGCAGGAGCCCGACAAGAAGCTCGGCAATCCCGTGCACCATGTCCATGCCGCGCGCGGCGAGGATATGCCGTCGGCCGAACTGCCGGTGACGTTCGGGCTGCTGCTCAACCTTGTCGGGGTGATGGGCGCCGATGCGTCGAAGGACCAGATCTGGCGCTACCTCGGGCAATATGTCGACGGTGCGAATGCGGAGGCTTATCCCGAACTCGACCGGCTGATCGACAATGCGATGGCGTATAACCGCGACTATGTCGCGCCCACGCTCAGCCGCCGTAAGCCGGTGGGCGGCGAGGGAGCGGCGCTGAAGGAACTCGACGACAAGCTCGCGGCATTGCCCGCCGATGCCGGTGCGGACGATATCCAGAACATCGTCTACGAAATCGGCAAGAACGAGGTCTATGGCTTTGAAAACCTGCGCGACTGGTTCAAGGCGCTGTACGAGACGTTGCTTGGATCGAGCGCGGGGCCGCGCATGGGCAGTTTCATCGCGCTGTTCGGGATCGATAATACGCGGCGGCTGATCGCCGAGGCATTGGCCTGAAACCATATTGAAAATCCGTTCGTGTCGAGCGAAGTCGAGACACCCATCGGGACGGCGCAAGATTGACGGGCATCTCGACTTCGCTCGATGCGAACGGAAGATATTGGGAGCATCGCATGGCGGCTTATGAACTCGCGCAGATCAACATCGGGCGCTTTCGCCTGCCGCCCGACCATGTCGCGAACCGCGATTTCATGGATGCGCTCGACCATGTGAATGCGGTCGCCGAGGCCGCCGACGGCTTCGTGTGGCGGCTCACCGGCGAGGGCAATAATGCGACCGACGTGCCGGTGACCGACGATCCGCACCTGATCGCGAACATGTCGGTGTGGCGCGATATCGATGCGCTCGCGGCCTATGTCTATCGCACGCCCGACCATCTGACGATCATGAAGCGGCGCAAGGAATGGTTCGAGCATATGGCGCTCTATCAGGCTTTATGGTGGGTTCCGGCGGGGCATCGTCCGACTGTCGCCGAGGGCATGGCACGTATCGCGATGATCGAGGCGCATGGACCGACGGCGGAGGCCTTCACCTTCAAGCGGCCCTTCGCCGCCCCCGACGGGACGCCCGCGTCGCCGGTGCAGGACGAATGCGCGTGATCGACATCTTCACCACCGGCGGGACGATCGACAAAGTCTATTTCGACGCGCTGTCCGAGTTCCAGATCGGCCCTGCGGCGATCCCCGACATGCTGCGCGAGAATAATGTCCATGTGCCGCACCGCGTGACGCAGCTGATGCGTAAGGACAGCCTCGAACTCGACGACGCCGACCGCGAGACGATCCGCGCCGCGGTCGCCGCGAGCGATGCGACGCGCATCCTCGTCACCCACGGCACCGACACGATGGTCGTCACCGGGCGTGTGCTCGCGGGCATCGCGGGCAAGACGATCGTGATGACGGGCGCGATGCAGCCAGCGTCGGTGCGCGCGAGCGATGCCGAATTCAACGTCGGTTTCGCGCTGGCGGCGGTGCAGACGCTGCCGCCCGGCGTCTATGTCGCGATGAACGGGATGATCTTCGACCCCGAAAAGACGGTCAAGGACCGCGCCGGCGCAAGGTTCGTGCAGGAGGGCTGATCAGCCCCCTTCGACGGAGCTCAGGACAGGTTTGGCGGTGACCTGCCGCAGCACGGCGGCGTAACCCGGCGCGATCGTCATCGAATCATGCCGTCCTGCACGCCCGAGCGCGGCGTGCACCTGCGGCAGGCGATAGCAGGGCACGCCCATGAAGAGATGATGCTCGGCGTGATAATTCACCCAATATGGAGCAACCGTCGCGCGCGCGAGCCAGCCGGCGTGGGTCGTGCGAGCGTGGGTGAAGGGATCGTCGCTGCCCGTGGTCGTGCACGCATGTTCGGCGATGTTGCGGATGCGGAGATAAAGCTGGAAGGTCGTTGCGAGCCCGGCGAGCCAGAGCAGGTAGGGCGTCCAGCCATAGAGCGCCAGCGAGAGGGTGAGCAGCACCGCCTGCACGATCAGGAACCGCCCGACCGCGCGTGCCACCGTCATTGCCCCCGCGACGTCGATCGTCGGTGACGTCATGCCGTCGTCGGACTGCTTGTTGAACGGCGTCCCGGCCTTGGTGCTCGCGCCGCTTTTCTGGCCCTGCTCGCCGCGCAGCATGGCCTTGAGGCCGACGAAGGCGAAGCCGAATTGCGCGGCGCGCTGCTTGAAGAAGGTCTGACCCGTCAGGTCGCGGAGAACCTTGCGTCCCAGGCTGGCGCGCGTGGTGGGGAAGGGCTTTGACAGCGAGAGGTCGGGGTCTTCGGGCTGCTGGGTGAATTTATGATGCTGGAGATGATAGGTGCGATAGGCGATCAGGTCCGATCCGACCGCCGCCCCGGTCAGCCATTGGCCGAGGAAATTGTTGATTTTCCGGTTCGGGTGGAGCGCGCCGTGCGCCGCATCGTGCATCAGGATCGCGAGGCCGAGCTGGCGCCCGCCGACGAAGATGATTGCGAACAGCCATGCCGCGGGGTTTTGCGACCAGGCGGCGAGGCCGACGAGCGCGATGCTGACGATCCACGCATGCGCGACCAGCCAGATACCGCGCCACGACGAGGCGCGGGTGATCGCGGACCATTCGGCGCGGTCGAAAAAGCGGTCGGGCGGAAAGAGGCGGACGGCAGGCATGGCCGATCTATAACAAGTTGCGAACCGAAACCAAACCCCTTCCGTTTTGGCACAGCAACGGGCGAAATGGATGCCATTTGGTAAGGATTTGGAAACCCCTTCCGGCCACTGCTTACCGCGACCAGACGAGCAGGAAATATCGGGAAATTGGGGGTTCGGCGTAACATCATCCGGCCGGCAAGCGGCGATTTGCAAGCAGGCGAATCGCTGTTCGATTCACCGGAATTCGTAACGCACCTGATGCGGGTGGCGAAGCTGTGGCATTATGTGCTGATCGGCCGCGTCCTTGCGTTCCTGACCTTCGCTTTCGTCCCGGGCGTTATGGGTTTCCTCGATCATCCGGCGCATTGGCTGGTCATGGCGGCCGGTCTGCCATGCGACGTCGCGCTGACCGTGATCGGGCAGGTGATGCGCAAACCCCGTCCGATCGCGCACAGCCAAGTCCGGCTGATGGCGATGCTGTGCATGGCGCTGATCGTGCTCGGCACATTGCTCAACGCCGCCGCGATGTTCGACGCGATCGCCATCCCCGACGGCAGCCGCCATTTCGATGCCTTTACCGCGATTCACATCGGCTCGTTGCTCGTTGCGGCGTCGGCCGTCGCGGTGGTCCGGCCGGCCTTTTTCGCCTTCGCGGGGGCGACGGCGCTGGGTGGCGCGATCGGCGTGGCGTCGTGGCCGTTCGCGGTCGCGGGGTTCGTGTTTCTCGGCCTGTTGATCGTCATGATGCGTGAGGATGTCCGGCACCAGCGCCGCGCCACGCGTGCGGCGCGGCTTAGCGTCAGCGATCAGCAGCGCGCACTCAACCTGATGCGCGATTTCGAGCGTGCGGGGCGCGGCTGGTTCTGGGAAACCGATCGCGACGGCCAGCTCGTCTATATCTCGCCGACCGTAGCGGCGCGGCTCGAACGCCCGCTCACCGACCTGCTCGGCCATCCCTTTACCGACATCATCCGCAAGCGGCTTGGCAACGACGAGAGCGAAGAGCGTACTTTGGGTTTCAGCCTGTCGTCGCGCACGCCGTTCAAGGAGCTGACCGTGCGGGCTGCGGTGCCGGGCGAGGAGCGATGGTGGTCGATTTCGGGCCACCCGATCAGCAACGAACTCGGCAATTTCCAGGGCTTTCGCGGTAGCGGAACCGACCTGACCGATAAGAAAAGGTCCGAGCGCGAGATCAACCAGCTCGCGCGCTACGACACGCTCACGGGCCTAGCGAACCGGCGCCATATCACCGACCTGCTCGAGCGCGCATTGAAGAGCCACAGCGGCCAAGCGCAGCCCTGCGCGCTGCTGCTGATGGACCTCGACCGGTTCAAGGCGGTCAACGACACGCTGGGGCATCCGGTGGGCGACCAGCTGCTGCAGCAGGTTGCGGGGCGGCTGACGCAGATCGTCGGCGACAAGGGACAGGTCGGGCGGCTTGGCGGCGATGAATTCCAGATCGTCGTTCCGCAGATAAGCCAGCCCGAAAAACTCGCGGGTATCGCCAATGCGATCATCCTCAGCCTTGCGAAGCCCTTCGCGATCGAGGGCGAGCAGGTGCGGATCGGATCGTCGCTCGGCATTGCGGTGTCGGACGGGCAGGGAGTCTCGGCGTCGGCGCTCGTCCGCAACGCAGACCTCGCGCTTTATGCCGCGAAGGATGCGGGGCGCGGGGTCTATCGTTTCTATGCCGACGCGATGCACAATCAGGCGAGCGAGCGAAAGGCGATCGAGGATGCGCTGCGCGATGCGCTGGCGAAGGATGAGCTCCGGCTGCTCTACCAGCCGATCGTCGACGTCGAGAGCGAACGGATTTCGGGGTTCGAGGCGCTGATCCGCTGGCATCATGCGACCCATGGCCTGGTCAGTCCGTCGAAATTCATCCCGATTGCGGAGGAGGCCAATCTGATCGTGCCGATCGGCGAGTGGATCATCCGCACCGCCTGTGCGACCATCGCGCACCTCGGCCCCGGATACCGCGTCGCGGTCAATGTTTCGCCGCGCCAGTTCGCCAATGAAAAGCTGCCCGCGACGATCATGAGCGCGGTGTCGGCGGCGGGCATCCGCCCCGAGCAGCTTGAGCTGGAGATTACCGAGGGTGTCTTCCTCGACGAAAGCCCCGAGAATCTCGCGATGTTCCAGAAGTTGAAGCGCACGGGCGTGCGGCTGGCGCTCGACGATTTCGGCACCGGCTATTCGGCGCTCGGCTATCTGAAAAAGGCGCCGTTCGACAAGATCAAGATCGACCAGAGCTTCGTCCTCGGCGCCGCCGACCCGAGCAGCATGAATGCCGCGATCATCTCGTCGATCGTCGGGCTGGCGACCGCGCTGAAGATGGAAACGACCGCCGAGGGGGTCGAAACGCACGACGACCTCGCGCTGATCCGCGGGCTGGGGTGCAGCCATGTGCAGGGCTATATTTATGGGCGTCCGATGGACCTCGCCGAGGTGCTGGCCCTGCTTCGCGAAAGCGGCGGGCGCGTCGAGGCGAAGGGATATAAGAGCGCGCGCGAACCGCGGCTCACGACCTTCCGCACGATCCAGGTCGGCAGCGGCGGCTATCGATATGAGGGGATCGTCCGCAACTTGTCGTCGCGCGGCGCGCTGATCGAAGGGTTGTGGAATGTGCCGCCGGGTACGGCGCTGACGCTCGAATTCGGCGCCGACCAGATATTCGATGCCGAAGCGCGCTGGTCGGCGGGCAACCGCGTCGGGGTGAAATTTGCCGAAGCGGTCGAGATCGACGGGCTCACCGGCCCGAAGACCGCCACGCCGGCGCGGGGACGCGTCCGCCGCGCGGCATGACGCTGTCGTTCAGTGGGCGATCCGGCCGCGCGCCATCACCCAGTCGACCTTTTCGAGCACCGTAACATCGCTGAGCGGATCGCCGCTGACCGCGATCATGTCGGCCGACATGCCGGGTGCGATGCGGCCAATTTCGCTTTCGAGCGACAGCAGCTTTGCGGCGACCGTCGTCGCGCTCGCCAGCGCCTCGCGCGGGGTCAGGCCATATTTGACGAGGAGCGCGAACTCGCCGCCGTTGCGGCCATGTTCGAAGACGCCGGCGTCGGTGCCAAAAGCGATCGGCACGCCGAGCGCCTTGGCGCGCGTCACGGCCTTGCCGACATCGCCGAGCGTCATGCGCACCTTGTTCTCGACCGTCGGCGTGTAGATGCCCTTGCCGAGCCGCTCGCGGATCCCCTCGAACGCCATCAGCGTCGGGACGAGATAGGTGCCCTTGGCCTTCATCACCTGGAGCGTCGCGTCGTCGGCAAAGGTACCATGCTCGATGCTGTCGATCCCGGCCGCCGCGGAAGATTTGATCCCGCCCGCGCCATGCGCATGTGCCATCACTTTCAGGCCGAGCGAATGGGCGGTGTCGGCGATACTTTGCAGTTCGGGGCTGGTGAAATGGCCTTCGAGTCCGCGCGCTTGCTGCGACAGGACGCCGCCGGTCGCGGTGATCTTGATAACGTCGGCGCCGGCGCGCGAGGCCTTGCGTACCTTTTCGGCGCACTCGACCGCGCCGGTGCAGGTATAGCCTTCATCGAGGACGGCATGGATATCCTCGCGAAAGCCCGTCACGTCGCCGTGCCCACCGATGATCGACAGCGCTGGACCGGCCGCAACGATGCGCGGGCCTTCGATAAAGCCGTTCGCGGTGCCGCGACGGAGCGAGAAAGCGGTATATTGCGCCGACCCCGCCTCGCGCACCGTCGTGAAGCCGGCGCGCAGCGTGATCGCGGCATTTTTCGCGCCGACGACGACGCCCCATTCGGTGGGATCGACCGCCGCAGCGCGATAATCGTCGCCGGGGTCGCCGGTCAGGTGAACGTGGAGGTCGATGAGGCCGGGGAGCAAAGTCTTGTCGCCGAGATCGACGATTTCGGCGCCCACTGGCGCTTCGGTGCGCCCGGGAGCGATCGAGGTGATGCGGTCGTCGGTGATCGTAACGGTCGAGGGGCCTTGCGCGGGCTTGGAGGCATCGGTGATGACGCGGCCGGCATAGACCACCGTCGTTTTTGCATATGCCGTCGTGCCGAGCAGCGCGAGCGTCGCGGCCGCGACCATTCCCAATTTACGCATGAAGTCTCCCCTGTTTGATGCGTCACCGTGGCGCGCCGGACGGGGGAGGGCAAGTGCATAAAAAGAGGGGCCGACTTGGCCGGCCACGTTTCGAAAAAAAGGGGGCCGGTCGAGCCGGCCCCTCAGTTTGTCATCTGATAACCGAAAGGAATATTACCAGAAGAAATCGTAGATTACGTCGACCACTTCGCCCGAATAGGTGTCGACCAGAAGCGCATCGTCATAATAGCGGATCCAGCGATAGCCCCCGTAAGCGGGCGGCAGGCGGTAATAGCCCGGATCGTTGATCCAGTAGCGCTGGCCGTAAAAGAGCGAGCCGAGCGTGAAGCCGATGCTGAACCGGGTGTAGCCATAACCGCGATACGGGTTGTAATAGCGCGGCAGGCGGTAATAGCTGCGGTTCCGGTCGCGATAGCTGCGCCAGTCGTAGCGGCGATCATTGCGCCAGTCGCGGCTCCAGCGATTATTGTTGTTGCGGTCCCAGCGATCGTGACGGCCGTCGCGATAACGCCGGTCGACATAGCCGTTGCGGTTATTGTCCCAGCGGCGATCGACGCGGTTGTTGTCGTTGCGGTCCCAGCGGCGATCGAGGTCGCCGTTGCGATTGCGGTCGTAGCGGCGATCGACCTGGCCATTGCGGTTGCGATCCCACTGGCGGTCGACCCGACCGTCGCGGTTGCGGTCCCACTGGCGGTCGGTGCGTCCGTCGCGGTTGCGATCATAGGTGCCGCGCTGCGCCTGCTGTGCCTGGCGCTGCTCGTTCTGCCGTTGCCATTGCTGGCGCTGCTGATCGTTACCGCGCTGCTGCCACTGCTGGCGCTGGGCTTGCCGCTGCGCGTCGTTACCGCGCTGCTGGCGCCATTGCTCACGCTGTGCCTGACGCTGCTGATCGTTGCCGCGTTGCTGCCATTGCTGTTGGCGCATTTCGCTGCGCTGTTGGCGTTCCGCGCGCGGCTGCTGGCTTTGCTGGCGCTCGGGCCGAGCCTGACCGCCCCAATTGCCGCCACCGCGGCGTACTTCGGGGCCGCGTGGTCCGCGGTCCCCACGGTCGCCGCGCTGCGCGATCTGCACCCGCTCGCCCGACGCCTGCGCGGCGGCCGGGGCGATCGGGGTCAGGATCGTTGCCGCGATCAGCAACCCTCCGAACATCTTCTTCATCTCGCCATTCTCCAACTCATGTCCCGTTTGCTGGAGACGCCAGCCGGGATGATGAATCGATTCTTACTCTCCGCAAGATGATCGATGGCTGACCGCGTTGTTGCCTGCGGTTCAGCTAGATGAACGGGGACGTTCAGGTGCCCGGCGGCAGGCGGAGCGCCGGGACGGCCTCCACCGCGTCCTGGGGGCGGATACCGGGCGGCGGCGCAGCGGCGATTCGTTCCTCGCCGCGGATCACACGGCCCGCGAGGCGGATCGCGGTGCGGATGCGTGGATAGGTGCCGCAGCGGCAGATATTGGTCATCGCCGCGTCGATCTCGGCATCGCTCGGATTGCTGTTCGACCGGAGCAGGGCCGCGGCCGCCATGATCATCCCCGATTGGCAGAAACCGCATTGCGGCACCTGTTCGGCGACCCACGCCTGCTGCACCGGATGGCTGCGGTCGCGCGCGAGTCCTTCGATCGTCGTGACGAAGCGGCCTTCGCATTCGGCAATCGTGACCATGCAGCTACGAATCGCCTCGCCGTCGATGTCGACCGTGCACGCGCCGCACTCGCCGGTGCCGCAGCCATATTTGGTGCCCGTCAGGTTCGACGCGTCGCGCAGCGCCCAGAGCAGGGGCGTTTCGGGTTCCATGCGATATTCGACCGGGCGGTCGTTGACCGAGAATCGCGTCATGCCGCCCCTGTTAGCGCAGCCGCCGGATTAGTCACGCCAGCTTGTGTCGATCTTGTCGACCTTGCGGACCATCGCGTCGAATTCGGCCTTGCCCGCCTGTCCGGGGATCGAGGCCATGAACAGGTCGCGCTGGTGAACCGCGATCACCTCGTCGGGGACGGTGATCGGTTTGCCCATGCTCATCGTCGCAAGCTGGATTTCGCACGCGCGCTGGAGCGCCCAATATTTGATGAAGGCTTCGGTCAACGACTTGCCCATCACGACCGGGCCATGGTTGCGAAGCATCAGGATGCGCTTGTCGCCGAGGTTCTTGACGAGGCGCTCGCCCTCTTCCTCGCGGACCGTCACGCCTTCGAAATCATGATAGCCGAGCTGGCCCATGAAGTTGCAGGCATAGAAATTCACCGGCTGCAGCCCGCCTTCGAGCGCGCAGACGGCGGTCGTCGCGGTGGTGTGGGTGTGGATGATCGCGTGCGCGTCGGGCAGGACGCGGTGGAACAGGCTGTGCTGGACAAAGCCCGCCTTGTTGACGTGCCAGGGATTATCCTCGTCGACCTTGTTGCCGTCGATGTCGATCTTGATCAGGTTCGAGGCGGTGACTTCGCTGAAATGCAGGCCGTACGGGTTGATCAGGAAGGCGCCGTCCTCGTCGGGAACCTTCACCGTGATATGGTTGAAGATCATTTCGTCCCAGCCCATCATCGCGAAGATGCGGTAGCAGGCGGCAAGCTCCTGCCGCGCCGTCCATTCGGCTTCGCTATATTTGCTGTTGCGCTTGAGCTGGGTCGCCATGGCCTGTCCCTCATTATGATGTTAGTTTCGTCCTGCTACCTATGCCATAAGGATGGGGCGCGGCACAATCCCGCGAGCGGGAAGGTGGTTCGATAGCGGGGCAGGCGCAGTTTACCGCGCAGGGGCTTGCATTTTGCCGCGAATCCTTTTAGTGGCCCAGCCATCGGAACGTCGCGGGTTCGCGGCGCTTCTCTTATTGCCCTTATATCGGCGATTTTTGGCGGACCGGATGGCCGGTAGTCATTCATCGTTGGACGAACCGGAGACGACACGGCGTATGCAGATCATCGTTCGCGACAATAATGTCGACCAGGCCCTTCGCGCGCTCAAGAAGAAGCTGCAGCGTGAGGGCGTGTATCGCGAAATGAAGCTGCGCCGCCATTACGAGAAGCCCAGCGAAAAGCGCGCGCGCGAGCACGCTGCCGCTGTCCGCCGCGCCCGCAAGATGGAGCGCAAGCGGATGGAGCGCGACGGTATCAAGTAAGACCGCTTCCCTTTCGGGATCCGGATCGAGAAATGGGCGCTGCGGGAAACCGCGGCGCCCTTTTTCGTTTGGGCTGACGGAGAATGGCGGGTTTCGACCGATTGCTGCCGATAGGGATGTGAACCCCGGCGAAAGCCGGGGCCCAGAATTCCAACACTAACCTTGCGCTTTTCCGCACTGGGCCCCGGCTTTCGCCGGGGTGCACGGGAGGCAGCTTCCCACCCC